>NZ_JAWOAI010000118.1:0-21812 GCF_033194735.1 Streptomyces sp. W16 | reverse complement strand
CAGTCGTCGTCCCGCCGCTGGTTCCCGCCCCAGAGCTGGACGGGCTCGCGGTGGCCGTGGCCGACGGGGACGCGGATGCGGATGCGGATGCGGATGCGGATGTGCTGGGCGACGGGCTGGATGTCGCCGAGCCGGTGGCCTTCACCGTGATCGCCTCGGTGTCGTTCGCCGCGTCGTCGTCACGGTTGGGGTACTCGGGGTTCTCCACCGCCCGCACGCTGCCCCGCGCGCCGGGGACGACCCGGTCGATGCGCACCGTGAACTCCTGGGTCACCAAGGCGCCCGGCCGGAAGTCCGTGCTGGCGATGTCGCAGGTGTAGCTCTTCGCGCCGGCCTTGCCCGGTGTGCAGTTCCACAGCGGCCCGGGGTCGCCCTGCTCGCCGGGGCCGGGGGCACCGGTGATGGTGGTGCCGGCGGGCGGGGTCACCACGAACGTGCCGGAGTTGTCGGCGTCCATCCACCGGAAGTCCATCCGGCCCGGCCCGTTGTTCCGCACGCCCAGGGTGATGCCCACCGTCTCGCCGACCTTGCCCTCGACCGTGTCACCGAGCGCCTCGTAGTCGGCGTGCTGGGTGGTGGCGAAGGTGCCGTACCCGGAGCCGGTGAATCCGGAGCCGGAGGCGACGGACTTCAGGCCGAGCGGCGCGCCGGTGCCGGTCCCGGGGAAGTCGGACGGGTCGAAGGAGCTGGGCGGGGTGCCGCCGACCGGCCACACGACGTAGGTGTTGTAGCCGTACATCGTGTCCTTGGAGGCGGTGTAGCGCAGCGGCGCGTCCGTTTCGTAGGCCGCGCCGGGCGCGACCGGGGTGTCGAACCGGCACCAGGCGCCGACGTCGGGCTGGTCCGAGTAGTGGCAGTTGGAGTGGTCACGGGCCAGAGAGACGCCATCTGAGTCCTGCACCAGCAGCATGACGCCCTTGTCGGCGGGGGCTGTGCCGGTGTCGGCGAAGGCCGGGGTGCGCTCGAAGACGGCGCCGGGCGCAATGCCCTTCAGCGCCGGGTAGGGCCGGGAGACGAGCTTCGGCCCGCCGACCAGGACGTCCGTCCTCCCCGTCACGGTGGCCGCGTCGGAGGCGGTCGCGGTGTAGGTGATGGCACCGGTGTCACCCGCCTTGGCGGCCGCGGTGGGCTTCAGGAAGAACGGGTCGATCGACTCCCCGCCCGTCAGCGGGCCCACGTCGCACCTCACCTTCAGGGTGCCGGTGCTCACGCAGTCCCCCGTGACCACCATCGTCGCCTTCCCGGCGAGGGACGACGCGTCGACCACGACCGAGACGTCATGGGCGTCCCCGCCCGAGGCCGTGATGCCGAGGTCCAGGTTCGGGCCCTCGCCCCCTGTGGGGAGGTAGTAGTTCTCCTGAGCGTCCAGGACGAGCGTCGTTCCGGCGGCGTGCGCGGCCGGGGTCGCGACCGCCATAGCGGCGATCGCGAAAGCGGCGGCAGCCGCTGTCCGCCATGTTCTACGTATCGTCAGCACACAACGTGGACACGCCAGAACACCCGAAGGTTGCGCCCGAACGTCCGTCAGCGCACGGGCTGTCAGACTCGTACGTCTCGCTGCTGAAGTTCCTTGAGCGCTCCGGCCACCGTCACAAAGTCGTTGTCCACGTGAAGGACGGTGTGCCCGTGATGGACCGCGGTCGCACACACCAACAGGTCGATCGGTCCCGCTGCACGATGCCGGCCTTGCTGCGTCAGCTTGTACTGGGCGGTGTCGACCCAACGCCAGGCATTCTTCGGAACGGGCGAAAGCACGCAGAGCGCGTCCAACTCCTCCGCCAGCTCGTCCCGGTGGGCAGGACTGGTTGCCGAGTAGAGGAATTCGGCACGTGTCGGCTCGCAGAGGTGGAACACTCCGGCGGCGATGTGTCCTTCCCAGGGACGCAGTGCACCCGGGGTACGGAACAGGTGACACAGAGCCGAGGTGTCCACCAGATACGTGATCACCCGAGGGCCTCGCGTCGCGCACGCTTCTCAGCGTCATGCGCCGCTGCGGCCTGCTCGAACTCTCCACGCGCGCCCCGCGCGGCCAGCTTCTCCGCAGCCTCAAGCCTCTTGATCCGCGCGACATAGTCCCGAAGGGCCGCGTTAACGGTCTCCTTCTTGGTCGTGACACCCATGAGCCGCATGGCCTCGGCCAGCGCCTCGTCGTCGAGATCAATCTGCGTGACGGACATCGGACACCTCCAACATCCACGATGTATGCACTCAAGATACATCACCAACATTGGATGCGACCATCGATCACGAACAGGCCGCTCCAGGGAAGCGCGCAGGATGTTGGTGCGGGCGCCAGGACATCAGCCCCGAAGAGGCTGCCCGGCAGACCCGTCAGGCACTCGACCTTCCCGAATCCGAGCCGATCCCCCACGTCATCCAGTGGAACCACGGGCGAGGCAGACGAAGATGCCGCTGAAGCAGCGTTGGAAGATGTCACTCGCGGCGATCATCACGCACGGCAGGCACCTCGGACTCATCGAAGAGCACCGCGCCACGGGCCTCACTACCCAGCAACGTCGAATCTGCGCGGGCAGTTGGCCGCCCAGGGAGCAGTCCCCGACCTGATCCGGCGACGTCGAACCTGACTCCGCGCGACGAGACGCAGGGGTAAACCCTTTACCGGATTCGACGCCTTTGCGTGCGAAATAGGCCCCCGCCCGGTATCCCCGGGGCGGGGGCATGGCACGGCCGGACCACATCACGGTCCGCGATAATTGACGGTTACCGCGTTGCGGTGGCCAGTGCCGCGCGGATGGCGTCCTCGCCGACCGGCCGGCCCTTCTCGTTCGAGTACGGCCCGTACGGCGTTCCCCACACCGGCGTGCCCGTCGCCTGCCGCCAGCCGTCGGCCAGCGTCCCCGCGTCCACCACGCTGTAGCCGATGGAGTCGATGAATTCGGTCACCGCCGCCTTCGCCGGTGCGGAGTCACCGGCGATCGGCAGGCAGGAGCGGTCGGCCGCCCCGGCCGGGCGTGCGAGTGACAGCAGGTGCTTGAAGAAGATGTTGTTGAACGCCTTTACGAGCAGGGCGTCCGGGACGTACCGCAGAAGCAGCTCGCTTGAGGTGAGGGACTTGTTGTCGAGCTCGGGGATGTGCCCGTCACGCTCGGGGCCGTAGTTGCAGGTGTCGATGACCGTCTTCCCGGCCAGTGGCGCGGCGGGCACGTGGGGGAAGGCACTGACCGGCACCGTAACCACGACAATGTCACCGGCCGCCGCGGCCTCTTCGCTCGTCGCCGCGGACGCCCGCGGCCCCAGTTCCGCGGCCGTGTCCACGAGCGTTTCGGGACCGCGCGAGTTGCTGAGCACCACCTGGTGCCCGGCCCCGACAGCGAGTTGCGCGATGGTCCTGCCGATGCTTCCGCTTCCGATGAATCCCACCGTCGTCACCATCTCAACGTCCTTAAGAAGAGCCGGACTTGCCGGTTGCCGGGCTCGTTGCGATCCGGGTTCCTGCCGTCAGCCGGCGGGGAAGTAATGGCCGTTGTCCATATCGGCGAGCAGGCCGGGCCCGGCGGGTTCCCAGCCGAGGGTCCGACGGGTGATGAGGTTGGACGCCGGGTAGCTCTGCGTGACGATATTCGTGAGGAACCCGAAGTACCCCGGCGTCATCAGGGCATCGTTGGGAACGCTTACGGCGGGCAGGCCCAGGCGGCCGGCGATGGCCTCGGCGATGTCGCGGAACGGGATGCCCCCGTCATCGACCGCGTGCCAGTATTTGCCGGCCGGCCCCTTCTCCAACGCCAAGCGGAACAAGGTGGCGGCATCGCGGATGTGCACGGCGTTCCACAGGTTCGCGCCGTCGCCGGGGTAGCCGACGAACCCCTTTTCCTTCGCTAGCGCGATCAGCACGGGGAGGAAGCCGGCACGATCGGTCGTGCCGTGCGCGATGTTGGCGATCCGCACGACCGAAGACCGCACCCCCTGGTCGGCGAGGTCGACAACGGCCCTTTCCACGACGTTGCGGACCCGCAGGGTGCCTTTATGCTCCTCGCCGGCGGGGAGGGCCGGGTCCTCCTCGGTGACCGGCCGACCCAGGTGCTGCCCGGGTGAGCCAATGCTCCCTGCCGCGACCAGCGGCTTTCCGGTTCCCGCGAGTGCCTCGCCGTACGCGAGCATGATCGGGAGCTCCGCGGCGGCCACGGCGTCGAGCCCGCCGGAGGGCAGCAGATCCTGCCTGTGCGCGACGTGGATGACGCCGTCGGAGTCCGCGGCTGCCTCCTTGAGCCCGTCGAGATCCTGGATGTCGCCGCGACGCACCTTCGCACCGAGCGCGGACAGGGCCGCCGCGGAAGCGTCCGACCGGGCCAGGCCGGTGACCTCGTGCCCGGCGGCGATGAGCTCGGGGATGATGTACGAACCGGAATGGCCGGTCCCACCAGCGACGAAAACGCGCATTTGACTTTCCTTATAAGGATAGGTGCAGGGTCTTTTCGTGCCGTAAGTGAATTGACGTAATGCGGCACGAGAGGTGGCGGTAGAGGTGCGCTCAGCCGAGAAGGGTGATGCCGAGGGAGAAATTGGCGTGCTTGACGGAGTGGTTCATGAGACCCAATTCCAGCAGGCCGACATTCTCCAGTGCCCGCGCCATGGACAGCTCCCCGATGTCCCACGGGCGCAGCCCCAAGCTCTCGACGAACGCCGAGACGCGTGCCTTCGCCTGCGCGTCGTCGCCGGCGATGAACACGTCCAGAGGGCGGCCCTCGGCCGGTCCGGCCGCCAGAACGTGGGAGAACACAGTGTTGAACGCCTTGACGACATGCGCGTCGTCGGGAGCCGCCTTGGCGATCTCCTGTGCGCCGGAACTGCCGTCGGGGACGACGAAGCCCTGCAGGTCGGGGGCTACGGGGTTGGTGACGTCAACGATGATCTTGCCGCTCAGTGCGTCCCCGTACTCCCTCACCACCGCCGCCGCGCCGGCGTACGGCACGGCGAGGATCACGATGTCCCCGGTCGGGGCGGCCCCGGCCGTCCCGACTGTGGCGCCGCCGAGCGTGGCGGCCAATTCCTTGGCCTTTGCCGGGTCGCGGCCGATGATCTCGACGGCGTTGCCGCCGGCGAGCGCCCGGCCGGCCAAAGCACGGGCCATATTTCCCGGTCCGATAATGCTGATGCCGCTCATCGGTGTTCCTGCTTTCCGGGCTTTGGCCCTGCCGTCAACTTCCGGTGTCGAATTATTTGGTCGAATTCTCGGGTCGAATTCCGGCGCCCTTAAACGTCTGTTTTCAGGCTGCCATCAGGTCTGAGTTGGTGTCCAAGACCTCTTGAAGCTGTGGTGATACCCTGAAGGCATCACCAGGCCGGGAGATGCCATGGATCTGGATTTGGATCTGCGCAAACTGCGTTACTTCGTCGCCGTGGCCGACCGGCTGCATTTCGGCCGAGCCGCCGATGAGCTCCATATCGCGCAGCCGGTGCTCAGCCGGCAGATCCGCGCGCTTGAGCAGGATCTCGGCGCCTCGCTGTTCACCAGGGATCGCCACGGCGTAGAGCTGACAGACGCGGGCCGGCAACTGCTGACCGACGCCGGTCCGCTGCTCGCCACAACCCACGCGGTCCGCCGCCGGGTGTCCGCGGTCGCCGGCGGCAAGCGGCGGCTGATGGTCGGTTTCCGGGCCGGCATCCCGGTCACCCCGGCGGCGCGGGCATTCGAGGACCGACACCCGGACGTGGTCGTGGACGTGCAGCGGATCGAAGGGGACGACCAGGCCGCGATGCTGCTCGACGGCCGCATCGACGTCGGCTATGTACGGCTGCCCATCGAGGAGGCCGGCCTGCGCGTCACCCCGCTGTATGCCGAGCCGCGGGTAGCGGTCCTGCCCGCCGGACACCGGTTGGCCGGCAAGGAGGAGGTCACCGAGGCCGAACTGGCCGGCGAACCGCTGGTCTGGCACGGTGACCCGAGCACGCAGCCCACCAAGCGCCCGCACCCCAATGCCGGGTACCCGGTGCGCGGGGTGGACGAGACGCTTGAGCATGTCGCGGCCGGACGGGGCATCTCCTTCCTGGCCCGTTCGGCGTCCGTGTTCTACTCGCATCCGGACGTCGTCTATGTGCCCATCCCGGAACTGGCGCCCGACCAGGTGTGCCTCGCGGTGGCGGCATCGCACACCTCGCCGGTAGTGGATGACTTCGTCACTGCGGCTCGGTCGACGGCCGAGATCACGGCCGAATGTGGGAACTATGAGATGTGGCAGCTCGGAGGCGATGGCGTCACAGGGCCCGCTTGAGCAGTTCGGCTGACCCCGTTCATCTGATCGCCCTGCCGTCGGAGCGGAGCCGTCCACCGACGGTCCGCCGTTCGTAGCGTCGGAAGTCGGGAGTAGGTCCCTGGGATCCAGAACCCGACGGCGGGTTCCAGCCGGACGTGTTGGCCGCCCGCCTGTTGGCCTTCGTTCGGGGCCGACGTGGCCGAGATTTCAACAGTCAGGCGGGGCGGCCAGTTCCGTAAAAGCCTGCAATGGAAGGCCGCGGCAGAAGCCGCCTGCCAGGTGCCGGGCGGCTGGATCGCGTGCCGGCCGGTGCAGCCGCGTGACCGGTAGCCCGTCCAGCCCGGCCGCGATCTGCCACGTCAACTCGACACTTCGTCCCGTCGTCGGTCATCGCCGGCTGTGGCGGGGATGGCGTTGTCGATGAGGACGGCGGCGATGGCGGCGGCGGTGGGGAAGGCGTCGGCGTTGAGGACCCGGGTGCGGGCCGCGGCGCCGTCGATGAGCAACGCGAGCTGCTCGCCGAGCTGTTCAGGGTCGGCGGCGCCGGCTTCGCGGGCGGTGTCGGCGAGCCGCGCGGCGACGGCTTTCTTGTAGTCGCGTGCGTACTGGGACGCGGGGTGCTCGGGGTCGTGGAGTTCGACGGCGGCGGCGATGTAGGGGCACAGGGGGGTGGTGGCGGGGATGTCGAAGGCGGCGAGGAGCCGTTCGCGGGGCGTGAGGTCGGTGCGGTCGAACACGCCGGACAGAACGGAGGGGTCGAACCGGCGCAGGTACTCGGCGACGAGTTCGTCCTTGCCGCCGAAGTGCTGGTAGGCCGTGCGCTTGGACACCTCGGCCGCCGCGCAGAGCTGGTCCATGCCGGTGCGGTTGATGCCCTGCTCGCGGAACAGTTGCTGGGACGCGCCGAGGATGCGCTCGCGGGCGCCCCGGCCGCGGCGGCGGCCCGTGGGGCCCTTCTCCAACTCCGTCATGGCGCCATGGTACCCCCGTTGGGTAACGACCGGTGTACATAGTTGCGTCCCGGCTGCCCGCCCCATAGCGTAAGCACACAGGGCGGTGTACTTAACGCCGTCGCCCCAGGTACACACGGCACCACCGACCCAAGGGAATGACCATGGGAAAGCTCGACGGCAAGGTCTCGGTCATCACCGGCGGCACCACCGGCATGGCACTGGCCGGCGCGAAGCTGTTCGTCGACGAAGGAGCGCACGTCTTCATCACCGGCCGCCGCCAGGACGCCCTGGACGAAGCCGTGAAGCAGATCGGCCGCAACGTCACCGGCGTCCAGGGCGACGCCGCCGACCTGGATGACCTGGACCGCCTGTACGACACCGTCAAGCGGGAGAAGGGCAGCCTCGACGTCCTGTGGGCCAGCGCCGGAGGGGGCGAGCCCGCCCCGCTCGGCGAGATCACCGAGGCCCAGTTCGACACCTGGTTCGGGCTCAACGCCCGCGGCACCCTGTTCACCGTCCAGAAGGCCCTCCCGCTCTTCAACGACGGCGGCTCCATCCTCATGACCGGCTCCAACGCCTCCCTCGGCGCCTTCCCCGGCTGGAGCGTCTACGCCGGCAGCAAGGCCGTCCAGCAGGCCTGGGCCCGCGTCTGGCTCAACGAACTCAAGGACCGCCGCATCCGCGTCAACGTCCTGACCCCCGGCCAGGTCGCCACCGCCAAGCAGGCAGAACTCTTCGACGAGGCCACCAAGCGCCAGTTCGAGTCCCTCATCCCCCGCGGCCGGATGGGCCGCCCCGACGAGATCGCCACCGCCGCCCTCTTCCTCGCCTCCGACGACTCCAGCTACGTCAACGGCATGGAACTCGTCGCCGACGGCGGCACCACCGCCGTCTGAACCGAACAACCCACAACCAGGGCAGGACATCTCATGAGCAGCATCAGCATCATCGGCACCGGGAACATGGCCCGCACCATCGGCGCGCGGGCGATAGCGGGCGGCAACACCGTCGAGGTCATGGGCCGCGATCAGTCCAAGGCCACCGACCTGGCCAAGGCTCTCGGCGACGGCGCCACAACAGGAGAATGGGGCACCACCCCGGCCGGGGACATCGTCATCGTGGCCCTGTTGTACGACGGTGTCGTGCCGGTCGTCGCCCAGTACGGAGACGCTCTCGCGGGCAAGGTCATCGTCGACATCAGCAATCCCTTCAACTCCACGTTCGACGGGCTCGCCCACCGCGAGGAGACCTCGATCGCGCAGGAGGTCGCCAAGGCCGCTCCGGCCGGCGCCAGCGTGGTGAAGGCGTTCAACACCGTCTTCCGTCAGGTCCTGGAGAAGGGTCGGCCCGACGTCTTCATCGCCGGCGACAGTGCGCAGGCCAAGGCGAGTGTGGAGGCGTTCATCGAGAGCCTCGGGCTGCGCCCGCTGGACGTCGGCGGCCTGAAAATGGCGCACTGGCTGGAAGGAGCGGGCGTGGTCACGGTGGGCCTCGCCAACCACGGCGTGGGCAACTTGGACTTCGCCCTCAGCATCACCGAACTTCCCGTCTGAGTTGACGGTTGACGGATCGCCGAAAGGACTCGCCGAGTGAGGCCGTGCCGAGTCGGCGAGGTGACCGCCCTGCACGTCCGTCTCGAAGGCGGAGATCACTCCGTCAGGTCGATGACCGCTCCGCCCAGCCGTGCTACGGCCGCCTCCAGCCCCCGGGCCGCCGGGCAGCCGTCGGTGAACTCGGCGAGCAGCCCGGTCACGCGCGTTTGGGTCCGGCTGTTCGTCAAGGCCGTAGCCCGGCGGCGTGCGACGGCTGGACGACCAACTGCGAGCACCGACAGTTGTCCCGGCGGATCACGCGCCGCATGGCCGTGCCCTCGGCATTGACGTAGATCAACTCACGCGTCCCGATCCGGGACACCGGCCTGCCCCGCTCACGCGGCTTCGCCGCCTACCGGGACCTGCGTCCTCCTCGTCCGGGCATCAGACCGCCTGCCGTTCCGCCGGACGGCTCGCGTTGTCGGCGTAGGTCTTGTTCGTCGAGGTTGGCGTGTGTCGGCCGGCAAAGCGTCCTGTCCGCCCTCGGCGATCTTCTCGGCGAGGGCGGACAGGATCATCCTGGTCAGGATTTCCAGCACGCTCCCGGCGTTCGCCGCCTTCTCCGGCAGCATCTCGACCGCGCACCGCCGGGCATCGAACCCGCCCTCACTACCGTGACGAAAGGAGTGCCGTAGGCCGTTCCATCGCTGGGGCACCACTCATGTACGGGACCCAGCAGCGAGACCCGAACGCCTCACGGATCTCCTCGACACGGCAAGGGTCACGCACGTCCGGCTACGGGATCCCGGAGACCACCCCGGCCCCAAACCCACAAGCAGCGGATCCAGTCCACCCAGGCAAAGTTGACGCCCCAACACCCAAAAAACAAACGTTTCCGCAGGTCAAAACCTGCGCAGGTGGGGCGGGTGGGACTCGAACCCACGGCCGACGGATTATGAGTCGTTTGAGGATCTTGGCGGCCCTTGTCGATCAGTGCCGATTCACGCCGTTCTTGCAGGTCAGACGTGCTGATCAATGTCAGCCCTACGCAGTGCTTGTCGGCCTGTTCCTGTCCTTGTGGACCCTCAATGGCCCCTGGGGGGCGATGAGTTGGACGCTCACCACAGCAGCAGCCGCGTCCGTACAGTTCAGCCAGGGGGATGGAACCCTCGCACAGCGGATTCCCTTACCGACGAGATGATGCTCCCCCCTTGTCCCAGGTGGAGCTTCGTCCCTGACGAGTTCGTCTACCGGGCTGTGCATGATCCCGGACCTCAGCCTGTCGATCGGGTCAACCGAGGACGTAGGTCTCGTCACCGAAGTCAGCGACGATCTTCAGTTTGCCGCCGAGCGCCTTGACGTAGGCGGCGAGAGTGTCGACCTCGCTGCGCTCCAGTTGACCCTTCTCGATGCGTGAGACGCGGGCCTGGGTGACACCCATGGCTTCGGCAACCTGGACCTGCGTGGTGTGCTGCCGCTTCCGCAACTCGGCGAGGCGGTGCACACGAGAGGCCAGGACCATTGCCTGCGCCCCCTTCTGGATCTGTTCCTTCTCGGCATCGGTGAAGGCGAAATCTTTGGCCAGGTCTCCCCAGGAGACGGCCTGCGGGTCCTTGAGGTGATCAGTCATCGTGCCCCGTCCTCTCCATCGATTCGCTTCAGATGCTCCGCGTACGCCTGCTCAGCCTGTGGCACCGCAACGCGGTACCAGCCGGACCAATTGCCCGCCTTGTCACCGCCGACCAGGATCACGGCCTGCCGGTCCGGGTCGAACACGAACAGCAACCGCACCTCAGTCGCCCCCGCCGAGCCGGGACGAAGCTCCTTGAGGTTCGACAACGCCGAGCCCTTGATCGTGTCCACCAGAGGCCGACCCAGCGCGGGACCTTCCTCCTGAAGGGCAGTGACAGCCTGGCTGACCTGAATCAGAGTGTCACGGCCAGTACGACGCAGGCCGTGAAGCCACGAAAGAGCCGGCTCGACCACGACAATCTTCCAAGCCATGCACGCGTCCCCCATCTGCAATTTATTACACTGGTAGCATACACCACTGAAGTCATAATCGGAGCAGTTGCGGTTCTCGCAGCCACCCTCGCGCTCGACAACATGCCCCCAACAGGGAGCGACAGTTCATGCCGGGGTCGTCCCAGCATCGAGGCGTTGGATGCACTGGAGGCCAGCCCGAGTTGTTCGCGCAGGTAGGTGTCGGTATCGGCGGTGAAGCGGGCGATGGCAGCCAGGGATGCAGCTCCGCCGCGGACGGCGATCAGGCACAGCGCGAGCAGGGAGCCTAGGCGGTAGCGGCGACTCCGGGCCCGACGGGGATCAGGTAGCCGGCTCAACACGTCGGCCAGGGAGGCGAGCTGTGACGGCTTCGGTTCCGGGCGGCTGGAAGCGGATGGAAGCGGTGTCCTTGCGATGGTGCTGCAGGACATCGATCAGAGAGGACGGCACGCGAACGCGACCCCTCTTCGTGATCCAGGGCTTCGAGAACCTTGATCATCAGGAGTTGCGTTCGTCATCCCCAATCGAGCAAACCGGCCGAATACCACCAATCACAGGCGAACCGCTCAGCTCGCGGGCCGAGAACGCATTCGTCCCGCCGCTTCGCCCGCCATGCCGGCCAGTACAAGCCCGATGGCCGCGTCCGCCTCGGTCGAGAACTCTCCTTGGGCCAGTTCCTCCCGCGGCAGCCACCGCAGGAGCGCGCCCTGGAAGACGTCATAGAGCACGTCGGTCGCCAGGGCGGGGTCGGGGAGCCCCTCTGCGAATCCGTCACCCGGCGGTTCCTGGAACCAGTCGCGTAGCCAGTCGCGCAGTTCTCCAGCGAGCCGCGAGCGATGGTGCGGTACGCCGTATCCGCACAGCCATCCGGTCGTCATCTGCCGGGTCTCGCCCCAGTCGCGCTCCATCATCAGGGCCAGTTCGTGGAAATACGCCCGCACCCGGTCCGCCGCGGACCGTTCGGCATCGCGGACCAGGGCGAAGGCCATCTCGCCACGCCGGACCGCCCATTCGGCAGCGATGCCAGCCTTCGCGGGGAAGTGGTTGAACGCCGTACGCCGCGCCACTCCGGCCTGTGCCGCGACCTCGTCTATCCGACGCTCAACCAGACCACTGCCATCCAGTTCGTCGACTACGTCCTGCAGAGGCTGCCGTTCCAGGTGGAAGTGATCCAGACAGACACCGGAGCCAAGTTCCAGTCCGCCTTCCACTTCCACGTGCTCGTCAAAGGCACCGGCCACGCCTGCATAAAGCCCCGCACACCGCGCCTAAACGGGAAGTCCGAACGCTCTCACCGTATCGACGGCGAGGAGTTCTACCAGCTCCTGGAAGGCATCATCATCGACGACGCCGAGGTCTTCAACGACAAGCTGCGCGAATGGAAAGACTACTGCGACTACCGTCGCCCCCATGGCGGTCTCGGCGGCCAGACTCCCTACGAACGCCTCAAGCAGAAGACCGCGCTCCAGGCGTAAACGATCATCGTCGGTTGCACAGCTCTGACCATTCCTCCACACACGCTCCTCGCGTCGCCGGGGCGGCGATTCAGGGGAACGTCTGGTCCGGTGCGGCGGGGCTGCATGTGCACGTGCTGCCGTAACCGCTGCTGGAAGGAGGCCTGCCGCCCCTGCTCACAGTGACGCGGCTGGGCGCAGGGACTTGAGGTTGCTTAGCGAAATCGGGGTGCGGGATACGAAGCCGCAGGCAGCCGTCAGGTCACGAATTGCCGAATCCCGGCTGCCCAGGCCTCGGCATACCTGGATCCAGGCCGAGCCTGTCTTTGACTATCGCCCAATTGATACCCACAAGACGATCCCCGACATTTCGATCAGATTGCACAGCAACAATAACTTCATCCAGCCTGTCCCGAACGAAGGATACCTCCGATTCGAAAGACTCAGCCCGCCCGGCTAGCGTCTCCTGAAGAGGAACGCTGTCGAGATAGTAACGCCAAATCTGCGGGTAGAGTTTTGGCTCGCCACCAGGCGGAGCCAGAGTAATCCCCCACTTTCCCCTCTGCCGTACCAAATTCACCTCACATCCCTCCCCAGCAAAACGAAGCAGGATGTCTTCGAACCCGCCCACCTGGCGGTCTTCCGTCATGACGAATCCACGCCCCAGCAGCCATTCGGATAGGTCACTTACCAGATTCTGCTCAGCCAAGATATTCACCTTCCGGGGACCAAGGAATCACCTATCGAATTGAGCGTACCCCCTTACCCAACAGGTGATTAATTTCACCATGATATATGGAATCGAGCTTCGAATTTTCTATCGGAGTAGCCAGCCTGAATGTGACACCCTCCTCTATGCCCCTGTCAAGAAACTTTACATTCTCCGCCCATTAATGCTCTTACGTTAGCTTATTCGAATGTTCCTGAGGAAATTCAAACCAGACCCCCCTAGCTTCGCATTGTTTCCAATGACCCTGCCCCTGGGGCAGCTGGAATTGTGAACGAGGACGGGCGTCTCGCCGACAAGCACACAGTACGCGTGCTGCGCGGACTGAACCTTCCCCTCTACCTACTTTTCCTCAGGTCAAGCGCGGTTTGCTGGTCCGGTGAAGTGCGCGGGCGTTCGTGATTGTGCGGGGTTGTTGCCGCCACTGCTGCCGTCAGACGGTTCAGCCCAGATACGGATTCTCGCGCTGTTCCAAAAAGTGTTGAAGCCTGAGCCGTTGGGTGTGGTGCATCGGCAACTGCTCTATCTCTTCAGGCATCACGAACCGAAGTTCGGTGGACTCGTCAGAGATTTCCAGTCGACCGCCGGTGATGCGGGCGATGAAGCAGAGCCCGAGTCCATCACCCGACCCGACGACGGCGACGAGCTACCCCTTTCGCCGCGCCCGTCCGCTGACGTTGCCGTCAACTACTGCCGTCGAACACCCCAGAAGCCCCACCAGAAACAGATTCTGGTGGGGCTTCTGATTGCAATACCGGTTCGATTCAAGAACAGGGAGCGCGCTAAATATGAAAAGCTATTACAGCGAGCCCGTCGAATTCCGCAAAGTCTTCGAAGGCCGGAATGGGGGCAGCGGAAACCACGAGCCGAGATCAGTAATGCCATCCCGACCCACTCGGGCAAGGTCGCAACCCACGTACGGAGCTTTCGGCACCCGTAGGCGGGCGGATGGCTGGTCAGGCTCATCCCCATTGCCGGTCGATGGTGATCTTTCTCCGATCATCCAGCAGTCCGGCGAGCGCGACAGAGGACTCCCTCTTTGTCCAGTTCATCCGCATTTGATATTCTGCGTCGGAGAAGAATTCCAGCGTCTCCGCGAAGCACGATCTGATGAGTTCCAGGTCGGCCACCGAGAGATTCCGGGAGGGGAGGAACTCTCCCCAGCCCTTGAGGAAGTCCTCTACCTCGGCCTTAGTGCGCCCGAGCCGCGCGACCCAGTCTGCTTCGGGGAGCCCGCCTACGACGTAGCCAGCCTCCACGATCGCGTCACGTATCAACTGATGCTCACGTGGCGACGCGAGGAGCATCTCGTACTCTTCGCCGGACCAATTGAGATTCATCTCGTGATCTGCACCCCGGTTTTGTTGGTGAAATACTCCGGCGAAGCGCGGAAAACTGATCCGCTAGGGACAGCAGGGGTGCCGCCCCGGAAGATGTACAGACCCCTGTCGGCATCATACCAAGCCTCACCCCCACCGTTGAGCAGCGGGGTTCCGGGCGTGCTGGTTACGTGATCCACATAATCGGCGAGTGCGTCCGCACCTTCAGGTGTTCTGGAGTCCATTCCAGGGATAATGTGGCTCGATTTCCCGTCGATGATTTCCTGCTCATTATGAAGCACTGTCTGGAAAGCTGCGTCGGAGCACTTTTCCATCGAGTTGTGCACAAGTACCGGAGTCCCAGCCGCCAGTACATAGTACGTATGGAGTTGCTGGACGGTGAGGTTCCAGCGGTCCGCTGTACCAGGCGTGGATTTGGTCGTGACGACGTATGCGTGGCCGTTGGCATCCGTGTTGAGGGCGTCGCCGCGATGGAGCTTTCCGGCGGGGACCCATGTGTGCTTGGTGTCGTCCCAGAAGGGGTGGTTGGCGGTGGTGTGGATGGTCGCGGTGTGGCCGGTTTCGTGCGGATGGTGACGTCGAGCAGGTCGTGGTCGTGGTTGATCCACACGTGCTGGACGGTGCGGGCACCTTGATGTTTGCCGGTCTTGGGGTTGGCAGCCTGGACCTTGTCGCCGGCCTTGATCTTTCCGATGGCCTTGGTTTTGCCGTCAGCCATCAGCACAGTTGTCGTCGGAGTGAAGCTGCAGGGTCCTCCTGCCGCGGCGGCCGAGTCCTCGCCGACGGCTCCGAGGGCGAGCGGCTGGCCGACCGCATCACGGTGTTCCGGCGCGGTATGGAAGTGCTCTACCGCAACGAACTGGTCGCGGGTGCATGGAGATGACCGACGGCCGCGGCGCAGGCGGTTGCATCGGAGCACGCGAGGCCTTGGAGCGCACAACAGACGTGGCAGCTCCGTCGGGAACTCTCCCGCACCGCGGAGCAGCTCGTCGACCTGCGGGTCTCGGCCGTTCAGCGCCTGGCGGTACTCGGTGACCTCAAGCGGGTCTTTGCTCTGTCCAAGCCGGTGCGCCGCATCGCGCAGCCCATCGTCCCGCCGCCCGGGGTCGACGGGGTCGACTACCACCGCCTATCGGTCGATGAACACCGCTGGATCTTCCGTAAGTTGATCGTGCCCACGCTCGGCGACATCACCACGCACGACGCACCGCTCGTGGTGTACGTGTTGGCTCAGCCAGGCGCGGGCAAGTCCCGTCTGGTCCGCCAAGCCCTGCATCTCTGGCGGCCGACGGCGATCGCGGGCGACGACTTCAAAGCGGCCCATCCCGACTATGTGCCCGCCTGCTCAAGGGGAGTCCTCGGATGGCCGGCGCCCGGATCCGTGCCGACTACCAGGCCTGGCAGGAAAAGGCCGAGGCATACGTGCGCGCCCAGCGCGGCGACGCAGTGGTCGAAATGGCTCCCGGCAGCGCCGGACAGTGTCTGGCGGGTGCCGCGCGTTACCACGAGGCGGGATACCGAGTGGAGCCCGTCGTTCTGGGCGTTCGGGCAGCGGACAGTCGGCAGGGCACTGTGGTGCGGTACGCCGAGTCGATCGGCGAGAACCTTCCGGCTCAGTTCACCACAGCGTCCGGGCACGACGCGTGCTTCGTCGCCATGGCGGATGCCGTCCGGGCCGCCGAGCACGCGCAGTTGCTCGATTCCATGGTCGTCATGCGGCCTAACGGGAGGGCTGTCTACCGCAACGAGCGGGGCGCCGACGGTGCGTGGATCCACCCGGTCGGCGCTGTGCAGGCTCTGGTCGGCGAGCAGCAGCGACCGTACAGCGAGGAGGAGGCCGCGAGGTTCCTCACCGTGCAGCGGGGGCTGCGCGCGGCGTTACCGCAGTACGGGCCGAGTTCGTGCAGATCACCTGGCTGGCGTGGCCGCTGCTGCCGACGCGCCGCCAATCGCCTCGGCTCGCTGACACAGGCACGCCGTCAGCCCTGCCTGTGCGGTACGGAGAGGTGCCCGGGCCTACGACCGAGACCGGCGCAGTTGGTTGAAGCGTGCTGCCGTGGTGGCATGTTCGGAAGAACAATCGAGCGGCAATTGCAAGTCAACCAGTAGACCAGTCGATACGCTATGAGGGAGTTTCCAGGGGGATGCCGTGGCGGGGCGGGATTTGCGGGCACTGTTCAGCTCGAACGATCAAGGGGTGGACACCAACGAGGTGTTCACAAACCGTCAGGCACAGTGGTCGGCACTCACATCCGCGCTCGCGGCACATCTGGCGCACGTCGCAGCTCCAGGCTTCAACGTCGAGGACCTTGAAGCGCCTCGTACCAACGTGCTCGTGTTGCACGGTGCGGGCGGGATCGGAAAGACGACGCTGTCCCGCAGGATCGAATCGGCGCTTGCGAGCGACAAGGACCGGCCCCCGCAGTGGGGCGAGCCGGCCTTCCGCGAGCAGGTCCTTCCCATCCGCGTCGACCTCGCGCGCTCGGCCGGCATGGACTTCGAGCGGGTCGTGCTGACAATCCGGCTCGCGCTCACCCGGCTCGGCCGCCCGCTTCCCGCATTCGACCTGGCACTGCGCCACTACTGGGAGCAGACGCACCCCGGCGAGCCAATGGAGGAGTACCTGCGCCGCCGCGGGTTCGCTGCAAACGTCGGACAGGCCCTGCCGCAGCAGCTGCAATCCGCTCTGGCGGATGTCGCCGGGATGCTTCTACTGCCCGGCACCCTCGGCTCGGTCGTCGGCGAGGTGACCAGGACGCTCGTCCGCGCCCTGCGCGAACACCGGAAGACCGTACGCGCGCTCGCCGGCTGCGCCCGCTTGGCCGACCTACTGGAAGCCGAACCCGACCTGGACACGCTCTCCTACTATCCGCACCTGCTGGCCTGGGAACTCGCCCAGCTTCCCGCCTCCGCACGCATGGTGCCTGTGATCCTGCTGGACACCTTTGAAGACATCGGCGATCGCATCCACCGCGACTTCGAGCGACTGCTGCAGCGACTCGTATGGCTCATGCCGAACGCATTCTTCGTCGTCACCGGCCGCAACCGTCTGCAGTGGGCCGATGAAGCCCTTCAGGGGCAAGTTGACTTCACTGGTCCGACCGCCTGGCCGAACCTTGTCACCCCCGACGCTCTGTCGGCCCGCACGTATGGCGCACGACAGGTACTGATCGGAGACTTCACCCCCGAGGACTGCCACGACTACCTCGTCCGGCGGCTGTCCCGCAACGGTCAGCCGCTCGTTGACGCTGCCACGCGCCAAGTGATCGCCAGCCGCTCCCACGGCTTTCCTCTCTTCCTCGACCTGGCCGTCCTGCGCTTCTTAGAGATACGACGTGTCCGCGAACCGCGCCCGGCCGACTTCGACGTCGCCTTCCCCGCGCTGATCGCCCGCACCGTCCGCGACCTCACCCCGAACGAGCGGCACGTACTGCGCTCCGTCGCACTACTCGACAGCTTCGACATCGCCTTGGCGACCAAAGCTGCGGGCATGCCCCATGAAGCCGCCGCCCTGCGCCTGATCGAGCGGCCTTTCGTTCTCGAGCACCTGCGCGGCACCTCCCTGTGGCCCTACCACCTGCACGCGGTGATCAGCTCCGCGATCCGGACCGCTGACGACCAGACCGACGACCGCTGGTCACCCCGCGACTGGGAGCAGGCCGCCGCGCGGGCCTTCGAGACGATCGGAGAGCGGTGGCGAACCGGCGCCACTCGGGACCGGTTGCTGCTGGTCGGCTGCCTGCGCCAAGGCTTGCGCCTCGCCCGCGACTTCCACCTTGACCCCGGGTGGCTCGCGGACGCCGCCTGGAGCTACATCAGCGACTCTGTCTGGGAACCCCTCGCCCCACCAACAGAGCCGGAGCCGCCCGCAACCACGCTTCAGACTCCGGCGGACGCCCTGGTGGAAACGCTCAGCGCACTGGCCCGGCGCCAGTACGAACACCGCGAGCACAGCGTCACCCGGCTCACTGCGGTCACGGATACCGGCCTGCTGCCCGCTGATCTGCACGAGATGGCTCTCTACTACCGGGCCAAAGCCGAGCGGGACCTTGGCCGCAGCACCGCCTCCCACCAGATCATGCAGCCGATCGCCGACGGCGGTGGCCGCCTCGCCTCCGCTGCCCGACGACAGCTTGCCCACCTCGCCCGTTGTGTCGGCGACTTCCCCACCGCCCTGGCCACCGCGCGCATCGTCGGCTGGCCGGGCCGCTATCACCGCATCGAGGGCGACGTCCTTTGGGTACAGGGCGACATGCCACGCGCAGCCGCCGCGTACGAAGCCCACCGCACCGAAGCCGAGAATTTCGGTTACGCCGGCGAACGCGCTATCGCCCAGGCCCACCGAGCCTGGGTGCTGGCGTTCACCGACCCAGCCATTGCCGACGACGAACTCGACCTCGCGCAACGGCTTCTGACCGGATACGACGAACGCGCCACCACCCTCACCACCCAGATCGCCGTACTTGTCCGCGCCGCCGGAACGCGCGGCACTGACATTGAGAACCATGCCCAGCGGCTACGCACGCAGATCGACAACGTCGGCATCAGGGCAGCTCAGACCTCCCTCGAACTCACCCTCGGCTTCCACTACGCCGTCTGCGGCAGCCTCAGCCAGGTGGAAGACGTCCTCGCCCGGCTCCAAGTGCTGACCCGTGGCGGCGACTACGCGTACTACATCGATCTCGTGTCCTTCATGGCTGACCTCCCACTCTCCTACGGCCACCTCAATCCACCCCTTTGGCTCGACGGGGAGACAGCCACGCGGGCACGGTGGCGCTCGCTGGTCACCGCACGCCGGGAGTGGCACAACATTACGTAGCTCCGCTCCGTCATGGTGCCCAGTTCTCCGCGCGAGCGGAGGTGATCCGGTGACCGCAGGCTGTCCGGGCACCGTCTGCCCGCGCTCTCCGCACGAGCAGAGATGATCCATCTGAGCACGTTCACCGAAGCCACCGACTGTCGCACACCAACAGTGACCGCGTACCGGAACACACTCAGCTACCGGCGGTCCGTAACCCGAGCAGTTGGACGCGCCGCGTCTTCGACCACCCCGATGTCCTGACCGCATGAACCACGGAGCACCGCACGAGAGGACCAAGTGACCGCCCGGGGCCGTTTCCTCTTAGGGCAGTTCCTGGCTCCACCGCGACGCACACTCTCGCGTGCCGCGAACCCAGACAACCGCCACATCGAACACGTCGAGCCACCTGCACCGGCCGGAGCGCAGACCCGTCGACAGCCCTGTCCTCGTTGCCACCGGCCTCAGGATGGCCTCAATTCGTACCACCACCACGGCACGGCCCCGCAGAACAGGTCTCCCCAGCCACACGCCTGGCGCATTCGTACAGGTCAGGCGGCCACCAGGTGACGCAGACCGACCCGGCCCCAAACCCACGAGCAGCAGATCCAGTCCGCCCAGGCAAAGTTGACGCTCCAACACCCAAAAACAAACGTTTCCGCAGGTCAAAACCTGCGCAGGTGGGGCGGGTGGGACTCGAACCCACGGCCGACGGATTATGAGTCCGCTGCTCTAACCGGCTGAGCTACCGCCCCATTACGGCGCGTCGCGCACATTTGTGCGCGCCGTCTGCCGCAGCATAGCCGCTCATACGATCTCCTGCTTCGGATGGTCGACTTCGCACGACCATGAGGACTGTGGCCTGCCCCGAGCGGTTCCGGGGGACATGAAAAAGGACCCCAACGGGGTCCTCGTCCACTCGCCAAGTGCCTGCTCTCCCGACTGGACTCGAACCAGTAACCTGCCGGTTAACAGCCGGCTGCTCTGCCAATTGAGCTACGGAAGATCGAAGCTCCCCCGACTGGACTCGAACCAGTAACCTGCCGGTTAACAGCCGGCTGCTCTGCCAATTGAGCTACAGGGGAATGCCTCGTTGCATCGATCGTACCTACCCGGGTATTCGCCAGGGGGCGTGCGCTCGCTGCGACACATACATTAGCGCAAGCAGGGGGGTGCTCCGCCAATCGGTTCCCCCGGCACCGATGCCGCGCCGGAGACCCGCGAGGGACCTACGCAAGGGAAGGGTGGCCGTCATGCGCTACAAGCTCACGTTCGTCGTCGGACTGGCTCTGGGTTACGTGCTGGGCACGCGGGCCGGACGCGAACGCTACGAGCAGCTGAAGAAGTCGGCGCGTCAGGTCGCGCAGAACCCGGCCGTGCGCAACACCGCCGAGTCGGCGGCGCAGCAGGGCCGCCAGTTCGCGGGCAAGGCGTACCACGCGGTCAGTGACAAGGTCGGCGACCGGGTCCCGGACTCGGTGGCCGAGCGCGTACGGTCCCTGCGTGAGCGCAACGCGAACGGCACGGGCGGGGACGACTGGGGCACCAGTAACACGTAGGGAGCCCCTGGAGTCCCGAGTCGGCGCGGTCACCTCCCGCCGTACGGCAGAATTTCCGCCATGGGGATAGTCGCCGGGTTGGACAGTTCGCCCGATTTCACTCGTATCGTCGTCTGCGACACGGACACGGGGTCCGTGCTCAGGCAGGGATACGCGCCGCATCCGGTCGAAACCGAGACCGAGGGCGGCGGGCGGCCCTCCGATGTCGATCCACAGGCCTGGCTGCTGTCGCTGGGCGAGGCGGCCGGCGGGGGGCTGCTCGAAGGTGTGCAGGCCATTGGCGTGTCCGCGCAGCAGAACGCGCTCGTGCCGCTGGACTCGCAGGGCAACACCGTGCGGCCCGCGATGGTCGGCGGTGACAAGCGGGCACAGGTCGCCGCCGCCGATCTGATCGACGCGCTCGGTGGGCGCGAGGCGTGGGCGCAGGCGGTGGGCTGTGTTCCGCAGGCCGCGCAGCCGGTGACCAAGCTGCGCTGGCTGAACAGGACCGAGCCCGACAACGCGCGGCGTACGGCCGCCCTGATGCAGGCTCATGACTGGCTTGTGTGGCAGCTCCTCGGGCGGCCCGTCAGGCGGACCACCGATCGCGGTGGGGCCTCCGGGACCGGCTACTGGTCCGCGGCCGGCGGCGGTTACCGGCCCGACCTCGTCGAGCTGGCCCTCGGTCACCAGGCCATGCTGCCCGAGGTGATCGGCCCGTCCGACGCCGCCGGTACGACTCCGGAGGGGCTGCTGATCTCCGCCGGGACCGGCGAGACCATGGCCGCGGCCTTCGGGCTCGGGATCGGGTTCGGGGATGCCGTGGTGTCGCTCGGTGCTTCCGGGTCCGTGATGGCCGTACATCACGAGGCGCTCGTCGACCAGAGCGGGATGATCACCTCGCTGGCCGACGCGACCGGGATGCATCTGCCGGTCGTGACCACGCTCAATGCCGTACGGACTCTGCGCGGGGCCACCGAGCTGCTCGGGCTGCCCGATCTGGAGAGTCTGTCCGAGCTGGCGATGAAGTCGACTCCGGGTGCGCACGGGCTGGTGTTCCTGCCCTATCTGGAGGGTGAGCGGACGCCGAACCTGCCGCACACCGCCGGGACGTTGGCCGGGCTGCGGCGGGAGTCGATGAAGGCGGAGCATCTGGCGCGGGCCGCGTTCGAGGGCATGCTGTGCGGGCTCGCGGACGCGCTGGACGTGCTGCGCGGGCGGGGCGTGGCGGTGCGGCGGCTGTTCCTGCTCGGG
>NZ_JAWOAI010000117.1:0-21863 GCF_033194735.1 Streptomyces sp. W16 | reverse complement strand
CCTCGCGGAGACGGTGTTGGAGCGCCGGGTGATCGCGCTGGCGGAGCTCGCCGAGGCCGTGGCCGCTCCTGCTGAACAGGCCGAGTCGACCGTGCGACGGCGTTCGAGGCGCTGGTGCAGACGGCTGTGGTCATGGCTCCACGCTATGAGCGATCGTTGCTTCTGCGGATCGGCCGCAGGTCCCGAAGGGGACTCCGCCTCAGGTTGTAGTGGTGGGGCTGGCTCCACCTCCTGAAGGTGGACGAGCGACCGAGACGTACTGCGGGTTTACCCCTGGGGGCTGAGCCGGGCCGAGCCGTCCGGGTGGGCGGCTGAGGCCAATGCAGTTGCTTTAGCTCTCGTCCGCCCCCTTGCCGCGGAGATGTCCAAGCGGCAGGGTGAAGTCATGATCATTCCCTTCTTACGTGACGACACGCAGGGCTCGCTAACGGTGACGGTGGAACACGTGGATGCCCCCGCCGCAATCGGCAAGCACCCCTCAGCCCATGGCTTCCCGAGCTGTACCGCTGTGGTGGACTACCCGGGAAGGGGGTATCGGGCCCTCTTCGGCTGGGTCCAGATGGTGCGTTCGACCGACAACTCCTCCGCCGGTGCCACCTTCGGCATGGACCCGTTCTACCTCTTCGAGGATGCGCCGTCACCGTACGCGTTCTTCGGCGTCAACCCCACCTTGTTCGACGCCCCGTCCCGCGCCACGCGGGATCCCCTCGACTGGACAGCCCACAGCTACCTGGCATGGACACCCATGGATGACACCGAACGGCGAGTTCTGCCGCTGGCCGGCTTCTCCTGGGGGTTCAACATCGACTCGGACAGTCGCATCACGCTGCAACCTGTACAGACGTTGTCACCTGGGGACTGGGACGCTCACCTGCGATATCTCGGCACCTCGTACCCAGGCTGGGTGTTCGACAAGTGGCAGCCCGAACTGTGACTGCGCGACCTGGTCGCGGGAGAACTGAACGACATAGCGCAGCCCGGTGGCCGCCGGGGCTTCACTTCCGTTAGGGCGGGGTCGGGGTCGGCTTGGGCACGGGTCTCCCCGCCCGCCGGTCGGTCTTGGCCTTCTTGGTCTGGCTGAGGATCCAGCGGCCCGGCTCGACCACCCCCCGTTTGGCGCGGGTCCGCAGTACAGGCCACCGGTTGGGCTTCTTGACCGCACGTGGGCAGTTCCGGCCCCGGCGAGCTGGAAGCAAGCGGCTGCGCGCCTCCTGCCGACCCTCGGTGAGGGAGCGGGTGAGCGTTTCCATGCTGGCTCCGAGCTGGGACGGAACGCTTCGGCGGACGATGCGGACACATTTGAGGTAGGAAACCCGGTCCGCGTCCACGGCGGGTCCAGCAAGGGCTGCGGTGTGGGCGAATCGGCGGATCGCGTGGTGGACAGAGAGGTAGGCCCACAGCTCCTGCCGGACGCCTTCCGGTGTGCGGGACCGAATCGGCCCGCCAGGGCCCAGGTGGTTCTTGATCTCGTCGAAGGCGAGCTCGATCTCCCAGCGTTCCCGGTAGAGCGCGATCAGTTCGGCCGCCGGGTACTGCTCGGGATCGAGCAGTGTCGTGCCGAGGAAGACGACTTTGTCATCCTTAGAGAAGGTGATGACGCGGTAGGTCGTGTGCTTGGGCAGGGTCCGGCCTTCCCTGCTCGCCCTGAGCCGGACCTCCTTGCCCGGCCGCGCCATCGACAAGTACGAGCCGTCGGGTAGCCGCTCTTGAAGGGTGCCGAGGTGATTGGACTGGAGCCTGACCAGGAGGTCCGCGCCGGCCGCGGTGAAGGTATGGGCGAACTCGACCGACCAGAAGCCGCGGTCGGCGATGACCAGGTCGCCTGGGCCAGTGGAGCCCGCCAACGGGTAGGCGAGGCTGCGTTCGCCGTCGCGGTAGCCGCCCAGGCGGGCATCGAGGACTCCGTGGGTTCCGATCTCGGCGAGCACCACTGCCCTGACCTGGGGGAACCCGAAGGGGACGCCGCCGGTGTTGGAGGGGCCGTCGAAGGTGTCGCCGTTGCTCGTCGAATCCGGAAGATCGAACTGGGTGCCGTCCAGGGCGAGGAGCCGCAGCCCTCGCCACCACGCGCCGGGCGTGTCTGCGGTGGCGAGTGGGCCAGCGACCTGCCGGAACACCGTCTCCAGCACGTTCTCCCCGAGCCGAGCGCGAGCCCGGCACAATGACGACCGGTTCACCTGCGCGAGGGCCCGGCTGCCCGGGATACCGCTGGTCAGCACCCGCAGCACCTCCTCGTACGACTCCCGGGCGAAGAGACACAGGGCCAGAACGAAGTACACGACCAGCCGGGCGGGCAGGAGTCGGCGGCGCTGCTCGGCCCGGTCGTACTCGGCTATCGCCATGTCCACCAGTTCGGCGGTGAACACCTTCGTCAGAATCCCGATCCGCACCCGCTGGCCCGCGCCCCACCCCGTCACATGCGGGGCAACGATCTCCGCAGTTCAAAAGCAACTGCATTGGGCGGCTGAGGCCCCTGGGGGTTCGGCCGTCCGGGGTCGGCCGCTGCCGACTTACCTCTGGGGGTTCAGTCGTCCGGGGTCGGTCGTCCGGGGTCGGTCGAGGCCCTTGGGGATTCAGCCGTCCAGGTCGGCCAGGCTCGGGTGTCTGCGGCGAGCCGGGGGTCAGTCGTCGGCGGTGAGCCGGGGCTCAAGAGCTCAGGCGTCGGCGGTGAGGATCAGCCCGGAGGTCGGCACCCCGGTGCCCGCCGTCACCAGTACCCGCCCGGCCCCCGGTATCCGGTTCACGGCGGTCCCGCGCAGCTGTCGGACGCCTTCCGCGATCCCGTTCATCCCGTGCAGATACGCCTCCCCGAGCTGTCCCCCGTGCGTGTTGACCGGCACCCGCTCCTCGGCCACGAAGTCCGCCGCCTCCCCCTTTCCGCAGAACCCGAACTCCTCCAACTGCATCAGCACGAACGGCGTGAAGTGGTCGTAGAGGATCGCCACGTCCATGTCGTCCGGCCCGAGCCCGGCCGTCCGCCACAGCTGCCGTGCGACCACGCCCATCTCCGGAAGGCCGGTCAGGTCGTCGCGGTAGAAGCTGGTCATCTGTTCCTGCGCCCGCCCGGCGCCCTGGGCCGCCGCCGCGACGACCGCGGGCGGGCGCGGCAGGTCACGGGCCCGCTCCACGGACGTGACGACGATCGCCTGGGCGCCGTCCGTCTCCTGGCAGCAGTCCAGCAGCCGCAGCGGCTCCACTATCCAGCGCGAGGCCGCGTGCTCGGCGAGGGTGATCGGTCTGCCGTGGAAGTACGCCGCCGGGTTGGTCGCCGCGTACTTGCGGTCCACGACCGCCACCTGCCCGAACACCTCCGGAGTCAGGCCGTACGTGTGCAGATACCGTTGCGCCGCCATCGCCACCCACGACGCCGGGGTGAGCAGCCCGAACGGCAGCGACCAGCCGAGCGCCGCGCCCTCCGCCGACGGTTCGCGGTGCTGGACGCCCGAGCCGAATCTGCGTCCCGACCGCTCGTTGAAGGCGCGGTAGCAGACGACCACCTCGGCGACTCCCGCCGCCACCGCCAGCGCCGCCTGCTGGACGGTCGCGCAGGCCGCGCCACCGCCGTAGTGGACCCGGGAGAAGAAGGACAGCTCGCCGATCCCGCAGGCCTGGGCCACGGTGATCTCCGGGTTGGTGTCCATCGTGAACGTCACCATCCCGTCCACGTCCGCCGGCGTCAGCCCCGCGTCGTCCAGCGCCGCCCGCACCGCCTCCACGGCCAGCCGCAGCTCACTGCGCCCCGAGTCCTTGGAGAACTCCGTGGCCCCGATCCCGACGATCGCGGCACGTCCGCCGAGGGTGTCGCGGGTGCGGGCGCTCATACCCCGGCCTCCGTCGTCGTCGGTACGGCGACCCCGACCACGACTGTGCCGGTCACGTGCCGGCCGATGCCGTTCGTCCCGAGCACGCGCACCGTCGCGGTGTCGCCGTCCGTCTCCTCGACCCGGCCGGTCAACACCATGGTGTCGCCGGGGTAGTTGGGGACACCGAGTCGTATGGCGACCTTGCGGAGGACGGCTCGCGGGCCGAAGTGGTCCGTGATGTAGCGGCCGACCAGGCCGTTCGTCGTCAGGATGTTCATGAAGATGTCGGGGGAGCCCTTCAGCCGCGCCAGCTCCACGTCGTGATGCACGTCCTGGTAGTCACGGGAGGCGATGGCTCCGGCGACGATCAGGGTGCGGGTGATCTCGATTTCGAGCGGGGGCAACTCCTCACCCGTCCTCACGGCTGCGCCTCCTGCCCTCATGGCTGTGCCTCCTCACTGACGATCAACTCCCCCAGTTCCTGCAGTACTTGGCCCCCAGAGCCCAGGTAGGCGTCCAACTGGCGCCCCCACAGGAAGTGCCGGTGGACCGGATGGTCCAGGTCGGCTCCCGCGCCACCGTGCAGATGCTGACCCGTGTGGACAACCCGCGGGCCCGCCTCGGACGCCCACCAGGCCGCGGTCAGCGCGTGCGTGGCGTACGGCAGCCCCGCGTCGCGCCGCCAGGCCGCCTCGTACGCCGTCACGCGTATCGCCTCGATGTCCATGTACGCGTCGGCTGCCCGGAGTTGGACCGCCTGCCGAGTGGCCAGCGGGCGCCCGAACTGCTCCCGCGCGTTGACATGCGCCACGGCCCGCGCGAGCGACCCCGCGCAGACCCCGGCCTGAAGACCGGCGAAGGCGGTACGGGCGGTGGCCAGGACGTCGGCATGGGCGGAGGGCAGAACAGTGCCATGGGTGGGGGCCAGGACATCGGCATGGGCCTCCGTGGCGCCGAGCCGTTCCGCCGCCGCGCCGTCGAGGGTCAACCGCCCCGCAGACCACGGTGCCGTCAGCTCGACCGGTTCGACGTGCGTGGCATCCGTGACCGGCGTCAGCCACAACTCGCCGTGATCGTCGGCGACAAGGACATGCGTGGCATCGCGCAGCCAGGGGACGACAGGGACCGTACCGGTCAACTCACCGTGTACGGCAGCCCGTTCACCGTCACGCCGCTCGCCCCCCGACCGCACACTCCCCTGTGCCGGAAACGCCCCGCACACCACCACCGAGCCGTCCCCGATGCCCGGCAACAACCGCTCCCGCTGCTCGGGCGAACCGTGTGCCGCCACCGCCAGCAGCCCGTACACGCAGGTCGAGGCGAAGGGCACCTGGGCCGTCGTCCGCCCCTGTTCCTCCAGGAGGAGGACGAGGCCGAGCAGACCCAACTCCTCGACGGCACCGACCAGTCCGGCGGCACACAGGGCCTTCCACAGCTCGGGGTCGCTGCCTGTCCCGGCCGCCGTGAGCCGCTCGGGTGTCGCGAGGTCGCCGAAGATACGGGCGGCGAGGTCACGGGCCGCCGCCTGTTCCTCCGTGGGGGTGAAGTCCATGTCAGTCCGCCCCGCCCTCTCGGCCTTCCAGGACCCGGAAGACGGGGAGGACCAACGCGGCGCCCTCGTCTCCGTCTCCGTGTCCGTCTCCGGGTCCGTCTCCGTCCTTGTCTTCGTCCCTGCGCTCGTGCTTGCCTTCGTCGTCGTACCGCCGGAATTCGAGCCGTACCGGCAGCCCGATGCGCACCTTGTCGTACGGCACCCCCACCACGTTGCTCACGATCCGCACACCCTCGGCGAGTTCGATCAGTCCGACGGCGTACGGGGGGTCAAAGGCGGGGAAGGGCGGGTGGTGCATCACCACGTACGAGTAGACGGTCCCCTCGCCGCTCGCCTCGACGGTGTCCCAGTTCAGGCCGCCGCAGGTGTTGCAGCCCGGCAGCCAGGGGTGGCGCAGGGTCCCGCAGCTCGTGCAGCGCTGGATGAGGAGTTGATGCCGCTCCACCCCCTCCCAGAAGCCGGCGTTGTCCCGGTTGACGACGGGGCGGGGCCGGCGGGCGCGAGCCCCTTTCTCTTCCTGTTTCCCCTGCTGCTTCTGCTTCTTCTGCTTCTGTCGCGCGGGGGCGTACTTGAGGATGCGGAAGCGGTGGGTGCCGACGAGGTCCTGGCCCGCCCGCACGTCCATGCGCGTCGTGACGAAGTACCCCGTGCCCAGCTTCGTCGTCTTGCGTTCCGAGACCGACTCGATCACCGCGTCGAAGGTGACCCCGTCCCCCGGCCGCAGGGGCCGTAGGTACTCCTGCTCGCAGTCGGTGGCGACCACCGAGGTGCAGCCCGCCTCGTCGAGCAGGTCGAACAGCTCGTCGTAGGCACCCGTGCGTCCCGAGTGTCCGGAGAGGCCGCCCATGGTCCAGGCCTGGAGCATGGTGGGCGGGGCGACGGCGTCCGGGCCCGCGTACGCCGGATTCGTGTCGCCCATCGCCTCGCACCAGTGCCGGATCATCGGCTCGTTGACGGGGTCCTTGCCCACGCCCTCGACGGCGGCCGGACGCCCCTCGTACGCCTTGAGCCGAGCCCCCAGCTCATCGGCGGCCACCGTATTCATCGCCGCCCCCTGCCGCTCGCCCGTCACATTCACCACCGCCCCCAGCTCATCGATCGCCCCATTCGCCGCCCGCTCCTGCCGCTCGCCCCTCGCACTCACCGCCGCCCCCTTGTCATCCCGAGCCGCATCGTGGCGACGATCTCCCGCTGCACCTCGCTCACCCCGCCCCCGAACGTGTTGATCTGCGCCGCCCTGTTCAACCGCTCCAGCTCGCCGTCCCCGAAGACACCAGGCGATCCCGTACGCACCAGTCCCGTCAGTCCCGTCAGCCCTGTTGACTCGCCTGGTCCGGCCATCCCGCCCGCCCCGGCGACGTGCTGACATATCTGGTACACCGCCACCGTCGATTCGGTTCCCATGACTTTCACGGCGCTCGCGTCGCCGGGCGCCAGCCGGCCCGCTCCCACCTCGCCCACCAGACGCCAGTTGAGCAGGCGGGTCGCCGCCAGCCGGGCATGCGCCTCGGCCAACTCCGTCCGTACCCACGGCTCGTCGGCCCGGCGCCTGCCCGTCACCGGATCGGGTGTGCGGGCGGCAGTGAGCACTGCCGTGTAGAAGTCCTCGGCCTGCATACCCGTCGCGGCGAGGGCGACCCGCTCGTGGTTGAGCTGGTTGGTGATGAGCGACCAGCCCTCGTTCTCCGCGCCGACCAGGTTGGCCGCCGGGACGCGGACGCCGTCGTAGTACGTGGCCGTCGTCCGCTGCCCGCCCACCGTGTCGATCGGGGTCCACGAGAAGCCGGGCGCGTCGGTCGGGACGAGGATGATCGAGATACCGCGGTGCTTGGGGGCCTCGGGGTCGGTGCGGCAGGCGAGCCAGATCCAGTCGGCGTTGTGGGCGTTGGAGGTGAAGATCTTCTGCCCGTCGATCAGCCAGCCCCGCTCGTCCCTCGCACCCCTCTCACTCCGCTCGCCCTTCTCACCCCGCTCGTCCCTCTCACCCTGCTCATCTCTCCCGTCCCGCACGGCCCGGGTCCGCAGCGACGCGAGGTCCGTGCCCGCGGACGGTTCGCTGTAGCCGATCGCGAAGACGAGTTCCCCGCGCAGAATGCCGGGCAGAAGGGCGGCCTTCTGTTCGTCGCTGCCGTACTTCATCAGCGTCGGCCCGACGGTGTTCAGGGTGACCATCGAGACGGGCGCGTTCGCTCGGTACGCCTCGTCGAAGAACACGAACTGCTCGTCCGCGCCGCGCCCTTGACCGCCGTACTCGACCGGCCAGCCGAGCCCGAGCCACCCGTCGCGGCCGATACGGCGCAGCAACGCCCGCTGTCCCTGGGGGTCGTCCGCTCCGGGTGGTCCGTCCGGCATCAACGCGGCGAAGTAGGCCCGGAGTTCGGCACGCAATCGCTGCTGGCGAGGGGTGGGTGCGAGGTGCACGACGCGGACCTCCGGGTCGTCATAGCCGTACGGGCGAGGATTTCTGACTGTCCGTCAGATGCCTTGGACTGTCAAGGTCGTTCCCGCGCGCGTGGCACGCGAAAAACGCCGGCTCGGCACACGAAAAACGTCTGCGCGGTGGCACCGAAGCACCACCGCGCAGACGCGTTACGACCCCACAGAGCACACCTCACACACCCTCAGACGCCCCCGCGCATCCCCGCGCGGGAGTCGTCGGGCGCGGCTACCAGAAGTTGGCGAAGTTGACGGCGACGTTCGAGTTTCCCTGGTTGATGGCGGTGAACGCGGAACCGTTGACCTGGGCGGTGTTGCTCTGGTTCGAGGCCCCGGAGCCGACCGCCTGCTGCTGTGTGGTGGACGAGTTGCCCTTGTTGTCGTGCCCGACCCCACTGCCGCTGACGGTCGCCACACCCGCGTTCGATCCGTTGCCCGCGATGGCGCCGTTGTCCGCCGCCGCGACGCCGGTGAAGAGGGCGGCTGCCAGCGGGAGGGCGGAGACGGCGGCGATGACGCGGGCGGTACGGATGCTTGCCATGTTGTTCCTCCAGAACAGGGTACGTACCGGCTCCGTAGCCGGACGCACACGAAGTACAGCTTCAAGTACGGCTTCTACCTGGGCAGTTGGCCGACCGCCCCGGTGTGGTGCACAACGTCGCGAGACAAGAGTTGCCCACCGAATCCCCGGCGAACCAGACCGGAAGCGGTTATTCCCCCTGAAGCGTGATGACAAGTCGATAAACCCCTTTGCCTGCCTTGAAGCCGCAGTTCGGGGCGGTACGGACATCCCATCCCGGGCGACAGAAGAGGCGAAGCGTTCCGCCACATTTCCGGCGATCACCTTCCCCCGGGCGCGTCGACGCCACCCCCTCTTCCCTTTTTCGAACACTCGTACGAACATGGACTCATGGCCACCATCGACCGGCAGGCCACCACGCTGGCCCTCGCACACGCCCTGTCAGCCGCCGAACGCGGACTGGCCGTGATCCCCCTGTCCAGAACAAAACTCCCGGCCCTGCGCTCACCGCACCGCGACGACCCCGTCCCCGACCCGGTGGGCGTGGCCTGCCACGGCGAATGCGGACTCCTCGGGCACGGGGTCTACGACGCCTCCACCGACCCGGCACGCATCCGCGAACTCTTCGCCGCCGCGCCCTGGGCCACCGGCTACGGCATCGCATGCGGACTGCCACCGCACCACCTGATCGGCATCGACCTGGACACCAAGTCCGGCACTGACTCGTCCTCCGCCCTGCGCGAACTGGCCCTCCGCCACCTGTTCACGATCCCCGAGACCGTGGTCGTCCTCACCCCTAGCGGCGGCCGTCACCTCTGGCTCACCGGCCCGCCCGACGTCGTCGTCCCCAACTCCGCGGGCCGCCTCGCCCCCGGCATCGACATCCGGGGCGCCGGCGGCTACCTCGTCGGCCCCGGCTCCCGCACCGAACACGGCCTCTACGGCGCCGCTCCCGCCACAGCCCACCTCGCACCGGCGCCCTGCCCACCCTCACTCCTGCGCCTGCTGCTCCCCCCACCCCGCACCAACCACCCCACCCCCACCTCGACCGGCCAACACGGCCAGGGCCTCGTCCAGTTCGTCCTCGCAGCCCACGAAGGCCAACGCAACACCCGCCTCTTCTGGGCGGCCTGCCGCGCCTACGAGAACGACATCGGCCCGGCGCTCGTCGACCCCCTGGTCGAGGCGGCCATGGGCACGGGACTGTCGGAACGGGAGGCACGGGCGACGATCGCTTCGGCGGCACGGATGACGGGGCGGCGGGCGTGAGAACGGTCGAACGGTCGCCAGTGCACGCCAAGTCACCCCCTGCGAACACCGCGACGGGGGATGATCCGCTCATGCGCATACGAAGAGAGGCCCGCTGGGCCCTGTGGGGACTGTGGCTCGCGTGCCTGGCCTTCTGCGTCTGGTTCTTCGCGGAGGTGATCATGCTGTTCCGGCAGGCCGAGTCGTGGTGACGCGACGAGGGGCCACGAGCCGAACAGCGCACATGAGAACGGCCCCGACCGATTTTCCTGGTCGGGGCCGTTCACCTGCGGTGGGTGTGGGATTTGAACCCACGGTGACATCGCTGCCACGACGGTTTTCAAGACCGTTCCCTTAGGCCGCTCGGGCAACCCACCTGCGCACCCGCCCACCAGGGACGGAGCGGGTACAGCGTACCGGGCTCGGGGGTCGTGCGGGGTCCGTGGTCCACACGGGGTCCACTGGCTCTGTTTTCCGCTCGAAGACCTGCGACCTGATCCCTAGGATCGGACGCCCCCGCTGTGAGAGTACCGACGGCCTCCGGATCCGACCGCTCAGCTTAGCGATCATGCACGTGTGTATGCCGTCGTTGTTCCGGCAGACCAGCAAGGTCACCGGTTGCGTCAGGGCAGCCGGGGCAGCAGGCCGCCGACATCCGACCGTGAGGCATACAAGCAGCGCAACACCGTCGAGCAATGATTAATCAGAATCGCCCCCGAGACGCACCCGTGTCCGCAAACGAAGCCTTGCGGCGACCTCACTGTGAATCTGCAGCCTCGATTCCTCTGGAGTTTCTAGAGTCACAGCGAGACCGTAAGGAACACGTTCCGTTACCTTTCCTACCAAGGAACGGCAACTGACCTGAACAACGATGCTGTCTCCATCTACAAATACTGCAGCTCTCTCACCATTCATAACCTCATGCTGCACTGTGCCTCGTCGCACGCTCTGCCAGTCAGCATCAGTACGCTTAACCTGCAGCTCATTGGTACTCGGAATGAAATAGAGATGGGCAGCCCTGTGCTTCCTATCGCTACGCACGATGGGCGAGAAATAGGAAAGGGTAACGACAAACCTTCGAGGGACAGTCTTACCGGCCAAACTGGGCGGCAGTGGGAAACGGTAGACATCACCCTCCCCATCGGCCAGTTCACCCCAGCCAAATACGGTAGCCCTGTTGACCGCGCACAACCTCATACGCTCCGCATCAAGGACCCCGTATCCGTAAAAACGCGACAGAGCCTCTCGCAGTCTTTCTTTGGGGATTTCGGTTAGAGCATCCCTTATTTCTTGAGCCACATCCGGATACCTCACACAGTGAACCAGTGCCGCTTTCGTCAAAACGGCCCAGTACTTTTCGGGAACCTCCTTCCCATTAAATCGTACTCGACTGAGGAATTCGAGGAAGAGGCCACCGTGATGTGAAGTTAGAGCAGCCGCTCCAGACGTTCCATGAAAATAGCGAGTTCCATTCAGGGATCCAGGAGGACCAGCAGGTGAAGCTGTCAGCAATCCAGGGGCAATTGAGCTTGGAACAAAATTCAGTACCGTTGACTCCGCTTGTCCTCCACTCGGAAGCTGCCGGAAGAGGGTGCGCCCACCAGGTGCCAGCAAGTCAGGTTTAATGCTACGTCTATACCCCATACCAATTGCACTGACAGGGCTCGGAAGCGACTCAGTGCCACGCGGGGCACCGGGCAATGGGTCAATCCGATAGCCAGCGAGAAAAGCATCACCCGATGCATCGTCGTGGGAAGCACCGACACAAAGCCCATTAACCGCTTCAGACGGGCTAAGAATGCGGCGCCGTTCAGCACTCTCAACGATTATCCGCAGGGTTTCCTGCCTGATCTTTTCCGGTGCCAGAGTCTCGAAGGTATCGGGGGTATGCGGGAAAATGAGCGAATGAGGATGATTCCCGGCACTGATCACAAAAAGAACTTGGTATTTGTAGGCAAGCCAATCCAGCAGTCGCGCCCATGGGCTCATCGTGGCCGCGAGCTGCAGGCTTGCATCTCCCAGAGACAAGTTGACGAGACGCACTCGACCATTTCGAACCAGCTCCTCACTAGACAGGAGGCGCACGAGAGATCGATGAACCAAATCAATTGCTAGCTGATCACCAGGAATTCTCTCAGCTACAGAATTCCATGACTGTTCAGGCTTTAGAACCGGACGAACGTAAATTGGCCTACGCATCGACTCGGCTTCATTGGATCCGATGTCCCCATGCAGAATGAGGCTGGATACGGCCGTACCGTGTTGTCTGTCACTAGCCTGAACTTCCGATTCCCAGCCATCCGGATCATCGATGATGACGCCGTCGCGAAGTGAAACGTGTTGCGCTAGAGGGAAGCCATCCAAGACGGCGACTAGCGGAGCCTGCGTCGGACGCTGAGAGGACGGAAGAGTTTCAGGTGTCTCCAGCTCAGCGAGGTCTTCAAGAGGAATCGCGGACTGAGCTTCCGGCCTGAAGAATGCAATCTCCTGTGCACGAATCAGCGCAACATCATCATATTGCTCATCCAAGATGGAATGAATCGATTGGATCGGCAGGTGCGCAAGAATTCCGTGATAGCCAATATCGGAAATCAGACTACCGCCCAGAAATTGCCCTCCAGTCGATGTGACCAACGCTCGGACGCGAGCTTCGGCATCCTGCTGTCGACTGGGGTCATTCCTGTACCATAGTTCGATTTCAACTGGCACAGACTCCTGCCCGTCCTCCACTCTGGCGGCAAAGTCTTCCAAAACGCCAGTACCTCTGAGTCGGTCTTTAGCAGACCAGCGACGCAGATCAATCAACCGCTGGAATACATTCCTCCATGGTGTCAGCCCTCGCGGGAACTTCTGTCTGTCACTCTTGTAACCGTTCCAGAGTTTCAGGACATCCTTGAGGCCCTCTTGATTACTGGCCAGCATGAATAGCGTTCCGTCAAAATGAGCACCCGGCTTATCGAGATCAACAAAATTCCCTTCCCCGTCGATATCAGACTTGTCAACTTCAGCTAGGTACTCAAATCCCTTAATTTTACTGACTGCCTTGTAGAAATCATCAACGTCTCCGATGATTTCGAGCACCAGCACCAATTCGGGGTCTACTCCGGATAGTTCCGCCTCGATTGAGGCATTTTGCTTATCGAGCATTTCATGCAGAGCGCGCCAAGCTCCACCCAGCCTCGCCTTTTGAGCCGCTGCTCCAGGAAACCGCACATTGGATTGCGTACCCCCATTCAGCTTTTGGCGCTGCGCCTTGCCGTGCTCCGGAAAAGCCAGCAAGGGATAGGTTGACGAAACGGGTGTACTCATATCTGGAGATTATCCCCCTTCATGAACGCTTCGTGCGCGCTTTTCCCAATTAGTCAGAGTCCTCACCAAGAGCGCATCATCCGTACCTTCTAGATCACCAGAAAGGATCTGCCGGCGACGCAACTCTAGGAAGAAATCTTCAATCTCCGCATAACTGATGGGTCCAAGCTTGTCAATTATGGTGCGACTCGATCTGCCAAATACCATACCGAGTCGTTCCCGCAACTCCTGCGCAAAATAAGTTCGCTGGTCACGGGTAGGGTTTGGGAACTCCAACTTGAGTTGAAATCGCCTCCAAACAGCCCTATCTAGCAACTCGCTATGATTAGTTGCTGCACAAACGATAGCGTGAGAAGGTAGCTGATCAATCTGCATCAGGAGGTTGCTTACAACACGTTTCACCTCTCCAGTGTCATGTTCGTCGCCGCGTTCTTTCGCCAGTGTGTCAAATTCATCCAGAAATAGAACACAGTGTCGAGACCTGGCCTCCTCGAAGACTTTCTCGATATTGAGACTTGTTTCTCCCAGATAGCTGGTAATCACTGTCTCGTAACGGAGAACCAGCAATGGCACAGCCAGTTCAGCAGCAAGCGCTTCGGCCGTCGAGGTCTTACCGTTTCCTGGAGGACCGATCAGCAAAACACGGTGCCGCGGTTCAATATTGTACGCTCGAAGCAAATCGGCACGATGTTGTTCTTCAATTAGACTCTCAAGATCCCCCAACACGGCGTCAGGAAGACACAAGTCGGAAAGACGTCTCTTGGGATGAACCTCGGTATACCCGTCACTCTTCGAGTTTGTTCCAGGAGTGACAGGCTCCATTGAAGCTGTCTGACGAAGCAGGCGAACAAGTTCATCCGCCAGCACTGTGTGCCTCTTAGCCCGCTCTTCACTGGCGAGGGCTTCCACGCTGCTCTTGACACGTCGCTCATCCCGCGTGAGTGCAGCCTGCACAAGTTGAAGCAGCAGGTCAGCTCGGGCCATCGCTCCTCCCCGATCCCGCTTCCATTTATCACTCCAGTGAGGTATCCCCTACACGGACGCTCACTAGTCCAAGCATCCGGCATGGCACTGACATTCTTGGCCAAACAGGCTCAGCATGATCAGTCGCAAGCCTCTACGGTACCAACCATCACCGTCACTCTTGGCTATGTAGCCATACCGTAAGTGATGCTCGGATACTAGCCCTTGGAAGGTGCGGCCCAGGAACGAACTGGGCGGTTCGTTGCCCAGACGGAACTGCGGCTTGAGCTTCTCTCATTGCGCCTGACCGCTCCAGCCAGAATGTGGCCCACACGCAAGACATCTCGTCATGGTGACGCGAAAAGGGGCGAACGTGCACCCCTCTCCAGATCGGTCTGAGATCCTAGAGACCGATCGAGAGGGGTCGCAGGTATGGAGTGGAAGACGCACGGTGAGCGGCAGATCTACACGAACAAGTGGGTGAATCTGTGTCTGGTCGACGTCCAGCAGCCTGATGGGCGGAGGTGGGAGTACCACGTCGTTCGCCTGCGGCACCTGGCCGTGGCCGCCGTAGTCAACGACCGTCAAGAAGTCCTGATGATGTGGCGGCACCGTTTCATCACGGACTCGTGGGCCTGGGAGTTGCCCATGGGCCTGGTCGAGGAGAACGAGACTCCGGAAGAGGCTGCAGCCCGCGAAGTGCTTGAGGAAACGGGCTGGCGCCCTGGTCCCATCAAGCCCCTGATCTACGCCGAGCCAGCCAACGGCATCACCGACTCGCAGCACTACGTCTTCCGCGCGGACGGCGCTACCTACGCCGGACCGCCCACGGAGAAGAACGAGTCCGACCGCATCGAGTGGATTCCCCTCTCAGAGGTGCGAGGCATGATCGACCGCCGCGAGGTCGTGAGCAGCGGCTCGCTCGTTGGCCTGCTCTACTTGCTCATGGACGAAGCGATCCGCTGACCGGCGGGAGGAGTTCCCGTAGTCGTGCCTCGAAGGCCAGGACTACGGGCTCCTGCCTGTGTGGGCTCAACTGGTCGTAGAACTCCCTGAGATGGCCCGAGACTCGCTCGGAACCCACTGCCGACGCCGGCTCCAGTGCTTGTGTGGCGGTGTGGCACGCCTGCTCAAGTTTGCCCTGGTCCAACTGCGTGCGAGCCAGCCAGAACGAGTGAAACGCCCGGCCGCGTTGGTTGGTGTGCGCCTCGCGCCGCAATGCGTCTGCGATCAGAGGTTCCGCGGTCGCGGCTTCGCCCAGTCGGCCGTGAGCAATCCCCGTGTCCACGATCAGCTTCGTCTCGTCGAAGTACGTCACCCAGGACGGGTCCGGGTTACTCGCCTGGATCTGCTCGAAGTGGTGGTGCGCTTCCCCGATCGCCCGATGCGTGGAGTCCCGGTTGCCGAGCGTGGCGTGAGCGAAGGCTTCACGCATCGACAGCATGGACTGGACCCGTGGGGTGGTGTCGAGCGCTGACCAGGCCTGGTCCTGAGCGGCGGTCACGAGGGCCAGAGAGTCCGCAGGCTTGTCCTGGTAGGTGCCCTGCAAGCTCATGCAGGCAAGCACGTTGGCCATGAACTGGCGGTCGTCGATCTCCTTGGCCAGTTGCAACGCCTCGGTGAAGTACGCGCGGGCCTGGTTGTACTGACGGGCGTCGAAGTACGTCCAGCCGGTGAGGCGGGCCAGCTCCGCCGCAATTCCGTACAAGCCCTGCTGGATGGACGGCGGGCGGTTCTCCTTCAAGAGCCCGACCACATGGCGGAGTTGGCCGACGATGGCCGGCCTCAGAGCCTCGCCTCCGTGCTGGTCGTCCCGTCGCCAGTAGTCCTCGATGGACGAGCGAAAAGCTTCAAGTGTGGCCGCGCTCAAGCTCGTTCGCGTAGCCAGCGCCAAGATGCTGTCCACATCAGGGCCAGGCAGAGACGCGGGGTTCTGCTGCTCGGGCTCCGGTGCTTGGGGAGGCTCTCGCTCCGTGACCACGAGGGCTTGAGGCGTCTCCCACTCGCGACGCGCAAGCCCCAGCATGTGCCCCGGGATGCGCAGACCGTCCGAGATGCGCTCGACGACGTCCATGTGCTGCAACTGGCGTTGCCCTGCGATCACTTCGCCGACCCGACTTGGTGTCAGCTCACAGCGCCTGGCGATCATCGACGGGTAGATGCCCGCCTTGGTCTTCACCAGCCGGAAGACCCTGGCGAAGTCCCGCACTCGACAGGCATTGATCATCTCGGGATCGGTGAGCAGCCTGGCGGGCAGTTCCTGCGGCCGGTCTGTGTCGGGCATTGGCAAGCTCCCACACTGCGAGGGCTACGCAACGTCGCTGGTTCTCTACTTGCCGCGATATTACCCAAGTTGGGTAATCAGCCTGACCTTTTGGCGCGGGCCCCCTGATCGCGATGCTCCTTCACATGGCGAGCAACCAGCAGACCAGACCAGGCATCGGTGAACTGGCGAAGGACAGCGCCCGCGACCGGATCGGCGTCGTCATGGGTGAGGTCGGCGGTCGGGTGCAGATAAGGCCGATCGGCGGAGGCACGGAATGGGACGCCATGCCGGACAACGTGGTGGCGCCGAGTCCACGAGAAGAACTCAGCGCACGTCTGGCCATCAAGAACGGCAACAGTCGGGATGGGCTGTGACGCGCGCTATCAGCCGATACGCAGGAGTCCTGTTCGTGATCATGATCAGCGGCTCGTGCGGCCTGGTGATCGGCATGGCTCTCGCCATGGGCCAGTAGACCGGCCGCCCCGGACGGGCGCCAACTCCCCGTTTCCCCTTGCCCGTTCGGGGCCGGCCATCCAACCCACGCACCGCCACACACAAGGAGTACTCGCATGACGACAACGGCGAACGATCGGAAGACCGGTCGCGCGGTGGCTGGTGAGGAGCTGTTCGAGAGCCTCGCCCACTTCGTGGTCGTCCACAACGGCCAGCCGCCCCAGCGCGCCGAACGGATCGCGGACCAGGCGGTCGCCTTCCTGGTCACCGCAGCCACGGCCACCGTCCCCATGGTTCCGTCGGACGACGTCGACCTCGGCCTGCACGCGCTCATCCTTCACACGAGGGAGTACGCGAAGCTGTGCGACCGGTACGCGGGCCGCTTCCTGCACCACAACCCGAAGCCGAGTAGCGGGGGCCGCGACCCGGAGAAGGTAGTCACCTCGGCACGCGCCATGAAGGCGGCCGGGTTCATGGTCTTCGACGACCTGTGGACCGTGGGCGGCCGGAACCTCGCGCAGTGCGACTCGGACTGTGGCCGACCGTACGGTCAGGCGTAGCACCCACCACATCAGCGTCGCGGCCGGCCTCACTCGTGGTCGGCCGCGTTCGCCTGGAAGGAGAACAGACGTTGTCCGCGTCACCCCCTGAACTGCCGATCGTGGTGCTCGACGCGCTGATGCCCACGACCCAGCGCCTGGTGCTCAACCGCCGGGGCTCCATGGTCTGGGAGGTGCAGAGCCATCGGGGTCACTACGCCGTGAAGGTCGGCTATCCGATCGAGGCCACTGCCGACTGGTCCGCCCAGCCCTGGACCGCCCTCGCACCCGCCCGCGAGGGGGCCGTGCTGCATCGCCTCGGCTTCGTCAACTTCGCGTACGGCGAGTGGGAGCAAGGGACTTGGAACTTCCAGCCGTGGCACGATGGGCCGGATCTGTACCAACTGTGGGAGCCGTGCCGTCGGCCTGGCTCGTCCATCGCTCCGCATATCAGCGTGGCAGCGAGTTGCGTCCAGGCGTTGGCCGAACTCCACGCCAAGGGCTGGGCGCACGGTGATGTGCAGCCCGCCCACTTCATCATCGGGCCGGAGCAAACCCACCTCATCGACCTCGCCCTTGCCCGAGGCGGCAACGTGCCCGAGGGCTACGACTTCCCGTTCCGCGGCTGCCTCGTCCACTACGAGGCACCGGAGATCGCCCGGAGCGTGCTCGCCACCGGAGAAGCCGAGCCGACCGAGGAAGCCGACATCTACGCGCTCGGCGCCTCCCTGCTCATCTCTGCCACCGGCTGGCGGGCCATGGAGTACCCGGACGACGCTCCCCGCTCAGTGCAGAGAGAGGCCGTGGCGAATGGTCGGCGTCGGTCGGTGGAGGTACGCGGTCAACTGGGCGAGCTGGTCGACGCGATGCTCAGCCCTGCACCAGAGGACCGACCCACCATCTACGAGGTGGGCAAAGCCCTGAACTGATTCCGCAGCGCCGGGTCATCGGCGCCACTCGCACGGCTACGGCCGACAACACAAAGACCGGACCACCCCTCGGCCTGGACAGCATTCCGGGTGGTCCGGTCGCGGAAGCCCTGATCAGGACCCCGGCGCCGATGAGACCGAGGTGGTCAGCGTGCTCGAACGCGGGGCGCCTTCAACTCCGGCTCCGCATTGTCGAGTTAGAGAGGTTTCTGACCTGAGTCAGCGAAAGTCAACCGCGATGGTGGGATCGCCAAACGGGCACCCGTCACGTGTGTTTCCAGCAACCCCGCGCCGTCGGCCTGGATCGCCTGGCGCCGACGCCTTCGCCGTCGTTGCGAGCGCGAGGCCTAACACTTCCTCGGCTTCGCCGGGACCGCCGCAGCTCAGGTCTGTTGTCGCCAAGTCCCGGTCTGAAACGGTTTCAGGCACACGTCCTCACGTATTGGCACCTCGTGCCGTTACCGGCCAGCGGTCGACCACCTCACGGTCTTGGACGACCAGTAGCTCATCGGCGAGATTCACCGGCGTGCAGATGTGGTTGGGGACGACGGCGACCATCGACCCGAGTCGCGGTCCCCGCACCCCGTCCGGAAGCCGGACCACCGCGTGGTGCTCCCACAACCCGGTGACGGTCCCCTGCGGGAACTGCGGTAGGTAGCCGTGGCCTGTCACCCAGGACGATCGGTCGGAGCCGAGCACCTTGCTGCCGACGTCCAGCACAAAGCGGTCGGGGGCGGGAACGCTGATCACCGTCGCCGCGGCGACCAGTGCCAGATCCTCCACAGCACAGCTGCCGATGGCCAACTGGGTGGCGTCGTTGAAAACATAGACACCGGGCCGCAGCTCGTTCACCGCGCCCGGCTGCCACTTTCCGACCGTCGGAGTCGATCCGCCGCTGACCACGCGGACGTCGAGCCCCAGGTCCCGCAGCACCTGTGCGGCGTCGCCCAGTGTGCGTTCCTCATCCCGTGCGGCGCGCTCGCGCGCCTGTGCGTCGTGCCCGTAGCCGTGTCCCGGGAACGTGAAGACGCCCACAACATCCAGTCCCGCGTCGGCGGCAACCTTCCCGACCTCACCGGCGGCGGAAGGCTGCACTCCCGTCCGGTGGCTCCCGCTGTCGACCTCGACGAGCACCTGGACCCGCCGGGCGCTGCCACGGAGGGCCTCGCCCAGCCGCCGTGCTCCTTCGACCGACTCGACACCGACCCTCAGGGAAACGTCATCCGCCAACCGGCGCAGCCGCTGTGTCTTGTCGGCATCGAGCCACACGGGGTATGCGATGAACAGGTCATCGATGCCGACCCGGGCAAATGCCTCGGCCTCGCCGATCGTGGCCACCGACAACCCGTGTGCACCTGCCCGGAGCTGTCGGTCCGCAATCTGCGCGCACTTGTGGCTCTTGGCGTGCGGGCGCAGGACGAACCCTTGGGACTGTGACGCCTCGGCCATCCGCGAGATGTTGCTGTCCAGAACCATCGGATCGACCACGAGGGCCGGCGTAGCCAGCCCATCGGGCAGCGATATCGACATCTCTTGCCTCCCGCCACGGAACACGTCGAGACGATCATGGCAGATCGGCGGAGCGCGGCCACAGGGTCATCACCCCGTGCCGTACGTACCCGTTGAGACGATTTCCTGGGCTGCTCCGGCAAGCCACCTGCACCCCTCACCAGCCGATCCGGTCCCGCAGTGCAGGGAGCCTCGACAGAGCGCCCGGGGCCGTCCATTCCGGCCCGCCTATTCCGACCCCGCCCCCAAGAAGTCGTACCCCACGAACTCCCCGACCGGCACGAACCCGATCCGCCGGTACAGGGCGCTGCTCGTAGCGTTCGCCGGGTCCGCGAACACGACCACGTCCGTCGCGCCGGCGGCCAGCGCGGCTCTGCTCACCTCGGCCGTCACGGCGCCCGCGTAGCCGCAGCCCCGGAGGCGGGCCGGGGTGTAGACGGGGTCAACCCGGACCATGCCGGCGGTCATCGAAGTCACGGCCACCGTGGAGGTGGGGGTGCCGTCCGGGGTCTCCCAGAACGTGAAGTGTCTGTCGGCGAAGCGCGAGGCGCCCCAGGAGCCGGCGTCGATCAAGTCGACGGAGCCGGTCTCCCCGACGTCGACGCAGAACTCTCGGCACCAGCGCACGACTTGGTCCTAGTCCTGGTCCTGGTCCTGGTCCTGACCGCTCGCGGCTCGGCCCCGGCCTTCCGGGATCAGCTCCGGTGGGGTGAGTGTGCCGAGACGGTGGAGACGGGCACCCCAGCCGCGTACCGCCGTCGCGCCCGTGTGCCGCTCCCAGGCCCCGGCGAACGCGTCGGCCGTGGCGTGGTCCGCGATGACGCCGGGGAGGTTCTGGCCGAGCCCGGCCAGGTGCGCCACGAGGGTGTCGGCCTGCTCGGGGGTGAGCGTGGTGGGGTTCAGGTGGCGGTGGGCGGTCATGCGGTAGAAGGCCACGTGGATCTCGCCTCCTCGTTCCAGTCGGCCGAACACCGGAGCTTCGACGCCAGGTTGGTCCACTCCACGAGGAACTCGTCGACGTCATGCGTGAGGTGCCAGTCGTCCGGTCGCATGGCTCATGGTGTCGCAGGACTCATGGTGACGGGGGCGCCGCCCACTGAGCGACACCCCCTGCGACCTGCGCGTCACCTCCGCGTCACCTCGCTACGGCCGCTGCATCACCCGGTCCACCACGGCGCTCGCCGCGACGTACGACCACTGTTCGTATGTCTTCCCGGCCGCCGTGCGCTGTTCATGTGCGCCCAGGTAGCGGTATGTCTTCGCGTCGAAGAACAGGATCCGGCCGCCGTGCGCCCAGGGGGTTCCGGCGGGTCCCACGTACTGGATGCCGACGCCGACGCGGCCGTCGGCGTCCTTCTGGTGGGGCAGGACCTTCATGCCGGGGACGGCGGCGAGCGCCTCGTAGGCCGCGGCGCGCAGCCCCTTCGGCAGGACGGGGTTGCGGAGCAGGCCGGTGACGAAGTACTGGGTCATCGGCCAGTCGGCGGCCTTCATCGGCTTGCTGTAGTCCGGCTTGCCGCCCATGTCCCGCAGGGCGATCACCAGCTTGCGCGGGTCGGTGGGCATCAGCTTCAGGTCGGTCCACCTGGTCGGCGGCCAGGTGCTCTGGCCCGGTCGATACACCGGGACCCACTGCTTGTGTCCCAGTTCGCTCACGTACGACTTCTTGGAGCCGTCGACCGAACTCCAGCTCTCGTCGACGTATGTCCTGGTCGAACCGCCCCCGACCGGCGTCTCCTTGATGATCTCCTTGGTGTAGATGAACTGGTCGTCGCGCGCGGCGATCGGCTTCTCCAGGCTGCGGTCCTCGGCCGCCGCCCCCCGCAGCACGGTGGTCGCGCTCACCGTCTGGGTGTGGGGCGAGGAGTCGTTGGCGATCAGCACGGTCGTGGCGACCGCCGCCGTCGCGACGCCGGCCACCGCGATCCGCAGGAACGGGCGTCGCCCGACGGCCACGGGGGCGGCGGGGGCGGCGGGGGCGCTCATCGTCTCGTACAGGCGGAAACGGGCACGCGCGCGTGCGTGGTCCGTGAGCGGGGGTGCTTCCGCGTCCCACTCCCTCAGGAGCTGCATCTCATTCATCGTCGGATTCCTCAACGTCGGATTCCTCTCGGAAGGTTGTCGGATCGGATCCGCCCAATGCGTCACGAAGTTTTCTGCGGGCCCTGTGCAGCCGTGACCGGACCGTTCCCACCGGTATCTCCAGGGCGCGGGCGACCTCCTCGTAGCCGAGGTCGGCCCAGGCGACCAGCAGCAGCACGTCCCGGTGGCGGGCGGGCAACCGGGCCATGCCCAGGGCCAGTTCGCCGCGTACGGCCTGTGCGCTGACCCGTGCG
>NZ_JAWOAI010000116.1:0-21874 GCF_033194735.1 Streptomyces sp. W16 | reverse complement strand
CCCGCGGAACCTACGGGGCCCCGCGCATCCATGCGGTCCTGCAACGCGAGGGCGAGGACTGCGGACGCCGCCGCATCGCCCGGCTGATGCGCGACGCCGGTCTGCAGGGCCGCCACCGCAGGCGACGCCACCTGACGACCATCCCTGACCCACGGGCCGCCGCCCGGCCCGACCTCGTCGTCCGCAACTTCGCTCCCGACCCGGACGGCCTGGACACCCGCTGGTGCGGTGACATCACCTACGTTCCCACCGAAGAGGGCTGGCTCTATCTGGCCACCGTCATCGACATCGCCTCCCGCCGCGTGGTCGGCTGGTCCACCGCCGACCACCTGCGGACCGAACTGGTCGCGGACGCCCTGAGGTCCGCATGTCGCCGACGTCGTCCCACCCGGCCGGTGATCTTTCACTCGGATCGCGGCTGTCAGTACACCAGTCAGCAATTCGCCGCCCTGGCAACGGAGTTGGGCGTTCGTCTGTCCGTCGGTCGCACCGGGCAGTGCTGGGACAACGCGCTTGCCGAGTCGTTCTTCGCCACCATCAAACGGGAGTTGCTCGACACGCGCTCCTGGCCCAGCCGTGCCGCAGCCCGCACCGCGATCTTCGACTTCATCGAGGGCTGGTACAACTTGCACCGACTGCACAGCAGCCTCGGCTACCGAAGTCCCGCCGAATACGAGACCGCACTCGCAGCCTGACCACCACACCGATGGTGTCCGTCAAAGCGCAACAAGCTCATGGGGCGGGGTGATCGTTCTGACGCACAGTGGGCCCGGCTGGAGCCGCATCTTCCGATGAACGTGGGACGAGGTGGGCGGTGGAAGTGCCATCGCAAGGTGATCAACGGCATTCTCTTCCGTCAGCGCACGGGCCTCTCCTGGCGGGATCTGCCGACGCGCTTCGGGAAGTGGAAGACCTGTCACGACCGGCATCGACGCTGGTCGGCGGATGGCACCTGGGCGAGAGCCCTGCGCGCCGTGCAGGCCGACGCAGACAGGGAGGGTCGCGTCGGCTGGAGCATGGTCGGTGTTGACTCGACTACCTGCCGAGCACGTCAGCGTGCCGCGGGGGGGCTCGAAGGCGTCCGCCCCGGAGTCCGAAGAAGCGTATCCAGCCAGCTCGGCACCACCCCGACGAGGCCCTTGGCCGCTCTAGGGGCGGCCTGACCACGAGGGTTCATCTTGCCGCAGACGGCGGCTGTCGGCCCCTGGCAGTGCTGGTCACGCCGGGCAGTGGGGCGATGCACCTCAGATAATTCCGGTCCTGGAGCGCGTTCGCGTGCCACGGCCGGGCGGCGGTCACCCGTGCACCCGGCCTGATCACGTCAGCGGCGACAAGACACCCCATGCAGCTATCGGTCAAGCAGCCGTCGCGAGCGGAGGCAGGACCGTGGGAGCGAGGCCGATCGACTCGTCGAACTTATGGCGGGTCGTCAGGCGGTGGTGGAGCTGGCCGAGGATGCGGTTGAACAGATTGCGAAGGGCCGCGTGGTAGTCGTCGCCCGTGTCCCGTCGGCGGTTGTAGCGGTCGTGTGCGCCGGGTGAGGCGGTCAGCGCGGCGAATGCCCAGTGCCGGAGCAGGGAGGTCGCGATTCCGGTGCCCGCGCCGACGTCGGCGACGCGGGCACCCACCAGGGAACGGCTCGGGGACTCCTCGACGAAGTCGAGGTGATCATTTCTGGGCACAACCGGAGCCCCCGGCACGGCAGTTGCCGAATCTCTCGGGGCCGAATGGTTCGAGGTCGGCAACACTGGATCAGCTTCGGATACGCCTAGTCCGCCGAGATGACGGCCTGGATCAGGCCCGGAAAGCGGCGGTCCAGATCCTCTTTGCGCAGGCGCATGTACAGCCCGTTCCCGGCATCGCGCTGGTACACCAACCCCGCCTCGCGCAGGACGCGCCAGTGACGGGTGCGACTGGACTTGCCCACCGGCAGATCGAAGGAAGCACACAACCGCTCCTCATCCGGTCCCGCGGCCAGTTCAGCCACGACCCGACGCCGGTTCGCATCAGCCAGCGCCAAAAGGATGGCCCCTACTTCCAGCTCCTCAACGCGAGGATGCGCCAACTCGCCCGCCGCCATCACTCCACCCCTCGACAAGGTACGCGCTGTTGCGTACCTTTCTGCGGGTACGCAACAGTGCGTACCTTACTGCTGCCGGGGGAGCCATGTCTGCACGTGCCTCGTCACGTCGCCACATCCTGTCGCGCATCCGCTCGTCGCTGCGCAAGCTCCTGCTGGCCGAGCACTCACCCTTCATGATCCTGTGACTCTCGGACGAAGCCCCGTACCTGCACCTGCGTGCGGCGCACGGAGTCGGCTCGAACGCGACCACGTCTCGGGACCCACCGACTCGCCCCTGCACAGCCCGAAAACGATCACAGCCGGAGGATCAGCAACAGCCTTTGCCATCCAACTCGGTCCGCCCAGGTCAGCGCGAGACGCACGACCAACTTCGTTGCCAAAGGACAACTGCCCGGCGAGTAGAACCAGACCAGAGAAAATTGGTGGGTCCGGTCCGGAGTCGTGCCGATACAGACGACGACGGAGGTGAGGCTCCATGCCGAATTCCGAATGTCGAATGCCGAACCGAGTGTTCTCGGCGCGCTCACGGATGCGGCGAAGGACGCTGTTTCCTCTGAGTCCATTGCCGTCGTGCTCGCAGCTGGGGACGTCGTCTTGGGTGTGCCGAAACGGCAGACAGGGAGGGCGAGTTGGTCGTCTCGCGGTGGACGTGGTTCGTGGGGCCGGTCCGGCCTGCCGTGGCGTTACGCGATGTGGGGATTGCCGTTCGACGCGCCGAGACCCCCGTCGACGCGGATATGGGCCCCGTTCACATAGCTTGCCGCCGGACTCGCCAGAAACGTGATGACGGAAGCCGCTTCCGCGGGCTCACCGAAGCGCCGCATCGGTACGCGGTTGAGCGCGGCGGCGACGATCGTCTCGCTCTGCAGGAATCCCGCGGTCATGTCGGTGGAGATCATGCTGGGATGAACGGCGTTGACGCGCACGCCTTCCGCGCCGTGGTCGAGCGCCATCGCGTTGGTCAGGTTGGTCACCGCGCCCTTGGCGGCGTCGTAGGCGACCAGGCCCCAGTCACCGCCGAGCCCGGACGCCGAACCGACGTTGACGATGCTGCCGCCCACGGCACGCAGATGGGGGAGCGCGGCCCGGGAGGCGTAGAACACTCCGTCGAGGTCGGTGGACATGACGCGTCGCCAGCCCGCCGCGTCGATGTCGGACACGGTGCCCAACGGCTCGACGGTCGCGGCATTGTTGACCAGCGTGTCCAACCGGCCGTGGTCGTGGGCCACGGCATCCATCAGTCTGGTGATCCCCTCCTCGTCCGAGACGTCACCGACCCGGGCGATCAGCTTCGAGCCCGTCGGCGCCTCGGACACCACTTCGTCCAACTTGGCCTGCGTACGGCCGATGATCACCACCGTGGCGCCCTCGGCGGCGAAGCGGTGAGCGGTGGCCGCACCGATGCCCGATCCACCGCCGGTGACGATGACGACCTTGCCGGCGAACGTGTTCTCAGCCATCGGAAAATCTCAACTCCTCATGTAGCGAAGGGATATGCAGGGGATGCGCACGGGATGCCCATGAAGGGAGAACGCGGTTACGGCAGGGCACCGGTCTGGCGTAGCAGGCTCACCGCGTCGGCGACGGCCCAGTGCTCGAAGAGCTGCCCGTCCCGGTAGTGGACCAGGTCCATCACTCTGAACTCGACCCGGTTGCCGGACGGCGGGACGCCGAACCAGGCGCCGGTGTGACGGCCGCGGAACAGCTTGTGGGTGGCCACGAGATCTCCGTCCCCGACGGAGTGCAGGACCTCGACCCGCAGGTCGGAGAAGGCATCGTGCAGGGCGGCCATGATCGCGCGCATCCCCTCCCGGTCCTCGCGCTGCCCCGGCTCGACGGTGTGATTCCGGAAGCCGGGATGTACGAGCTCGTCGATCAGGCCGAGCCGGCCCCTTTCCTGCACCTGCTCGACGAAGTACCGCATGCGGTCCGCGTTGGACTCCTGGTCGGGTTCCTGGTGGGATCGCTGCCCCATCACGTCACTGCCTTTCTTGCTCCGGCTCGCGGGCATCGGCAGCCCGTGAGGACCACAACGCCGGCGGTGTCCGGTCGGCTCATGAGTAGCTCCTCCTACGCAACTTCCTTGCTGGGCCGGGGGGTTGTCTCTGTCAATGAAGCCTAGGAAGATCGCTGCAGCACAGGCTTGAACCAGAGCGCCATCCCGGCAGAACATCTGCGCCAGATGACGCAGGAGCGACGAAGGCTGGGGACGACCGCAGATGGACCGCACTGGAGCGGAGGCCGACAGGTCGGACCGGGCGCCGTCCGGAGATTCGGGCCCCTCGGCTGCCGGACCGGGAGCGTTCGACGCTTTCCGCAACGGCTGGGAGACGGAGATCGGCGATGGCTTCCCGTTGCCGACCTTCAGCCCGGCCACGATGCGTGACTTTCGGGTCAGGAGCCGCGCCACCACGGTGGGCGACGTGGCGGTCACCGACCTCCACGGCGCGTCGGCCATCCGAACCGAGGGTCCCCTCAACGGAGTCGAGGACCAGGTACGGATGTATGTCGTCCGGAGCGGCTCCTGGTCCCTGGGCGCGCCGCTCACCCGCGACGAACAGACCGTGCGGGCCGGGCAGTTCCTCATCCGTCACATCGGACGACCCCTGCACTTCGAGACGGTGCCCGACACGAGGGCGAAGGTCCTCGTCCTGCCCGCCGCCACGCTCAGACCACTGCTCGGCGAGCGACAGGGCGTCAGCGGTCCGGCGGACGCCGCCGAGGTGCGCCTCCTGGTGGCCCACTCGAACATGATCTACGAGACGGCCGCCGACCTCAGCCCGGCCGGAGTGCAAGCCGCGCACGGCGCGCTCATCGAGTTGGCCAAGGCGGTGGCCAGACGCCGGGTCGACGACGCGGAACCCCAACTGGCCCTGGCACTCGCCCAGGCCGCGAAGGACCTGGCGGACAACCACCTCACCGACCCCGAACTCTCCGGCGCGATGCTGGCCCGCGAACTCAATGTCTCCGTGCGCAGCCTGCAACGGGCATTTGCCGCGGGCGGAGAATCGGTGACCGCCTACATCCGCCAACGCCGCCTGGAAGAAGCCCGACTCGCCCTCACCGCTCCCTACGGCCGCCTGACCGTCTCCGAACTCGCCGCCCACTGGCAGTTCGCGGACAGCAGCCATTTCATCCGGGCCTTCAAGAAGCACTATGGCCGGACGCCGACCGACTATGCGCGCTCTACTTCACCGGTGGAGAACTGATGCGCACGGAGCGCCTGCACTCTGCCTTCCGTCTGAGGTGTACGAGGCCACCCGCTACCGGTCGTCGACCGCTCGGACGGCCCTGACTCCCGCCCGGAATCACACGAACGGGCCGCGGTGAAAGGGTAGTTGGCGTCTTCTCCGCCGACCGTGTGTGAGAAGTGGCCGAGCGTGCTCGTCGGCGTGTCGCGGGGCCCGGGGCGGGGAGTTCGTCCGGCGGGGGCGTGGTGGGTGAGGTGAGGTGACGTGCATGCCGCCGTCGACCGGGAGCACGACTCCCTGGATGTACGAGGCCGCGGGCGAAACCAGGAAGGCAACGACCTCGGCCACCCCTTCGGGCTCGCCAGGCCGCCCGGCCGGCATCGCGGCGCCGTAGACCTCAAGGACGTCGAGGGCGACCTCGTCCGCTCGCGGGGTGCGAATGGCACCGAGGTCGAGGGCGTCGGCCCGTACTCCGCGGCGCCCGTACTCGGTGGCCCACGTCCGCTAGTACGGCGCCGCGGCGCTGTGACCAGCACGTCTATGGGGCCACCTGCCGCAGCCGTGGCGGCCTCTGCGAGTTCACGGACCGCGTCCGCATCAAGGAGGTCGGCTGGAACGAGCGCTGCGGAGCCCCCGGCGTCACGAATCGCCTGACGGGTTTCCTCCCCACGCTTCTCGTCGCGCCCGGTGACCACAACGAACATGCCGGCCCGGGCCAGAATGAGGGCCGTGGTGCGCCGGAACTGTATGGCTGCGGCCCAGGCCCGTGGCAAGGCCCTGGGCCTGGGAGCAACTGCCGTAGATCGAGGCCGGATCGAACGGCATCGAGTGCGTGTGGCGCCCGGCCGTATACGAGGACCACAGTGCCGCGCTGATACGCGCGGGGAGGCGTGGGCCGCCTACAGCGGACGGTCGGCCGGCCTGACGAAGACCTGGGCCATCCCTTCGTGCAGCGGGCGTTCGCCCACGGACAGGAATCCCAGTCGGTCGGCGAACCTGATGCTTGGCGCGTTCTCGCTGTCGACCAGTGCCCATACGGCGGGCAGGCGCAGGTCCGACAGCGCGTAGTCCAGTAGTGACCGGACTGCCTCGGTGGCGAGGCCTTGTCGCCATAGGTCGGGCCGGACGCACCAGCCGGTCTCGATGAGTTCGCCGGGTAGGTCCCGGGCTGGTTGCAGGTGTCCCAGCCCGACCACCTGTCCGTCCAACAGCCAGGACCAGTAGCCCAGTTCCGGTGGGCCCGCGAATTCCAGTCGGCTGGTCACAAGTGCCCGCGCGGCCCGTTCGTCGCTGAAGTCGACCGGGAAATAGCGGCTGGCCTGTGGGTCCGCGAACAGCGCGACAAGTCCCTCGGTGTGGTCCGGGACCAGCGGCGCCAAGGTCAGGCGCTCGGTGGTCAGGACCGGTTGGGCGCGATCGGCGGCTCCACTTCGCATGATCGCCACCCTAGGGGGCGGGTCTCAGGAGCGGCAATGGCCTGCTGCTGGGCCGGCGGGGGTGAGTTGCCGGGTGGTTCGAATGCGGGCTCGGTTATGCGTGGGTGTGTGATGGTTGCCGACTTTGAATGTGCGACGTGTGTGCAACTCGCCGACGAGGAGCGGGAGTTCATGGAGCGGCTTCTGCCGGTAGGCAGGTTCGGCCACGCGGGCTCACCACGCCGCTGTCGGCATGCGGGTCACCACTGGGGAATGGATCGACCGGTTCAGCAACCAGCGCCGCCACTCGGCGATCGGAGGCCCTCTGCCACCGCGCTGCTGGTGTGGGGGTCGACGTGCCGGCTCCGGACGGCCGTGGCGCCGGTGGACCGTACGGAATCGGCCGCGGCCCCACCGGTGTCGGTGAGGCCGACGACGAGGGTGCCGTGCGCCGAGTCGTATCAGGAACCACCGAAGCACTCCGCGGCCCGTTCGGTCCGGGGCGCGAGCTTCGTCGCGTCGGCTTGCCGCTTCAGTCGGAATGCTCCTTCATTTCTGTGTGGGGCAGGAACGGTCCGGATCAGACGAGCCGCCAGAGGTGGTCGGGGGTGCCGTTGTCGTTCCACTGGGTCACTTGGGCGCTGTTGGCCTGGGAGGCTCCGTCGACGGCCATGAGTTTGCCGCTGTGCACGTTGACGATCTTCATCCAGCCGTCGCCGTTGTCGACGAAGCGCCAGAGGTGGTCCTGGGTGCCGTTGTCGTTGTACTGCTGGACGTGGGCGCCGTCGTCGAGGCTCTGGTTGTGGACGGCGAGCAGCTTGCCGGAGTTGCGGTTGTAGATCTTGACGGTGCCGTCACCGTTGTCCACCACCGTCCACAGATGGTCGGCGGTGCCGTTGTCCTCGTACTGGGTGACCTCGGCGCTGTCGGCCAGGGACATGCCGCTGACGGCGAGCAGCTTGCCGGAGTTCTTGTTCTGGATACGTTTCCAGGAGACGGAGTCGGCGGCCGGGGCGTTCATCAGGGCGAGGGCGCCGCCGATCACGGGCCGGTCGGCGAAGCCCCGCTGGGCGCCGGTGGCGACGACATACCAGTCGGTGAACGGCACCCTGGACGGCGTGGTGTTGGCGAAGCCGTAGACACCGTTGACCAGCATGGTGCGGGCGTCGGCGTGGTCGGCCAGCCAGGCCGCGGTCCACAACTCCCAGTCGGTCTTGGTGTAGTCGTTGCGCGGGTCCAGCAGCACGCCGTACGTGCCCGCCTTGGACAGGTACCAGGCGGCCTCCTGCGCGGCCACCCCGGTGGGCACCAGGTCCACGCCCAGCAGGCGGTCCGCGTAGCCGTTGTACTTCAGGCTCCAGGTGCCGTCCTGGTCGTAGGCGAGCTTCAGGTGCGTGCCGGAGGAGTCCTGGGCCAGGGTGACCCACCGGCTGATGTAGCCCCGGGCCACCGTCAAGTAGTGGGCCGCGTCGGAGGAGTTGGACGCCGCCTTGGCGACCACGCTCATCGCGCCGATGCCGATGATGCCCTTGAGCGCGAGGTTGGCGCTGTGCGCGATCCAGCCGGTGAAGTCGTCGGTCTGGTTCTGGTTCTCCGGGTCGAGGGCGTTGGCCACCAGGTACTCGGCCCACTGGTGGAGGATCGCGTAGTGCGTGGTGGCGAAGGAGGCCGCGTCGGCCGCCGGAAGGCGCTGGGCCACGGCCGCCGCCATGATCAGCATGTTCGCGGACTCCTCGATCGGCATGGCCTCCTCGTTGCCGTCCAGATGCCCGGTCGCGTTCGGGTAGCTGGAGCCGAGGTCGTGCTCGGCGTACACCTTGGGCCAGCCTGCGTGCTCCGCGTAGAAGAAGTGCGGTTCGAGCAGTAGCCGCAGATAGGCGGGCGAGAGGTGCAGGTAGGCGGGGGACGCCGGGTAAATCACGTCTACGGTCGAGAAGTTGCCGTTGGAGGAGATCTCCTTGAGCATCGCCCACGGCGAGCCGTTGCGGTCGACGAGTTCCGTTCCGGCCACGGCCTGACGCACCGCCAGGGCGCAGACGGCCGCGTAGTGTTCGCCGGTGTCACCGCCGCCGGCGGCGCTGGCGGCGTCGTCGTGGATCGCCTTGTCGAAGGCGACGGCGGCGCTCAGGGCGGCGGCGCGGTCGCCGTTGAACCAGTCGAGCATGGCGGTCCACGAGCTCCAGTAGTGCGTCCACCACGGGTTCAGGTTGGTGCCGAGGTAGCTCACCGCCGGGGTGCGCACATGGCCGACGACGATCTGGAACACCGCCGAGGGGGCGGAGGCGGTGACGGTGCCCAGGTTCTGGTTGAGGCCCAGCACGGGCCAGCGGTCGTTGATCGCCCGGGGTTGGGCGGTGTCGGAGGTGCCGGCCAGCGTCCCGTTCGCGGCGGACGCCGCCCGTACGACGGTGTCCTGGCCGATCTGCCAGGTCAGCCCGCTCGCGGTGGGGGCGGCCAGCACCAGCGAACCCCACGACGCCTGGTCGTTGTTCTCGGCCAGCACCCCCGGGGAGGACGGTTGGCAGGTCAGGGCGGTCATGCTGCCGGTCGCCTGCTTGGCCCAGGTGACCTGGGTGGAGCTGTCGCCGTGCACCCACTCGGCGGAGGCGTCGACGTGTATGTCGACGGTGTGGCTCGCCCCGTCACTGGTGGCTGCCTGGACGCTGATGTAACTCAGTGGCACGCACTGGCGCTGCAGGTTGCCGAGGTCCACGGGCGAGAAGAAGGTGACCGTCAGTGTGACGCCGCCCCCGGTGAGCGTGAAGATCGACCGGGTGGCCGTGAGCTGCAGCGACGTCTGCGTCATCGTGCTGAGCGCGGGGCCGCCGGGCAGCGCCGGGGCGCCGAGGAACACGTACGGCGTGCCGTCGATCCGGGCGATGCCGGCCAGCGCGGTGATCCGCCCGTTCCAGAAGGTGGGCCAGGTGCCGGCGAGGCTGTCCCCGGCCAGCCAGGTGGTCAGGTACGGGGATCGCACGGCGAGGGGGGTGGCGGGTGGGCGCAGCGGGCTGAACGTCGAAGCGGCGGCGCCGGCAGCCGAGTTGGCGGCACGCGCGGGCGACTCACCGATGCCGAGGCCGCCCATGACACCTGCTGCGGCCACTCCTCCCCAGCGCAGCAGGCCGCGTCTGGACAGCGGTGACAGCCCGGTGGTGAGGGGAGGGCGGTCGTCGTCTTCGGGGTGGGGCATGGAGGCTCCTTCGATGGGCCGACGAGCGTTCGACATCGTTGTCAGCGGGTCGTGCTGACGGGGTGTCACGGAGAACGTTGCTTCGTGCCGACAGAACCGGGGGCGGCGGACGGCCCGGTGTGCGGGGCGGGCCGGCGCATGGGGGATGCTGTGCCAACTGTCTTTCCAGCGAGGGAAAGTGCGGTGTCGATGGATGACAGCACCGCACAGGGCGGGTGTCCAGCCCTCGCGCAACACCCGCCCCGCACGGCCGAGTTCAGGCCAAGAGGCAGTCCGGTCTAGGGGTACGAGGTCACCGTGGACGGCACCGTGTCCGTTCCCGAGGTCGGCGAGCCCGTCTCGTTGATCACGTGCTCGTACTGGCCCTGGCCGCCGAGCGAGACGACCATCACGTCGTGGAATTTCACGCCCGGGGTGTCCGGGACGGCGAATCCGTTGTGCTGGACGATCGTAGGATCGACGTTGAAGTAGCAGTAGCTGCCCAGCCCCCACGCCTCGTGCGTGGACACGGAGTCGGCGACCTTGTAGGCCGCGTACCCCTTGATGTCGCCGTTCTGGATCGCGGCCTGGTTCGGGGCGTCGTACGCCTTCTCGTTCTGGAAGAAGATCGTGCGACCGCCCTGGCCGTTCCACTGGACGTCGTACTTGTTGAAGTGCTCGACGAACAGGCCGGTGGCCAGCACGTTGTCGCCGTTGACGACGATGCCGTAGTCGGCGCGGTTGGTGTCCCAGCCGACGCCGTCGCCGTGGTCGGCGCGCCAGACCCAGGTGTGGTCGATGATGGTGTTGCGGCTGTTGATCACCATGCTGGTCGTGGCCTTGCCGGCGCCCGCGCCGCCGATCCGGACGAACACGTCCTGCACGGTGGTCGGGTTGGCCGAGTGGTCCGCCGACGCTCCCGCGGGGCCGACTTCCAGGAGCGTGTCGGAGTTGACCGTGCCCGCGTCGATCAGGAAACCGGCGAGTCGTACACCGTCGACGTCGGCGACCTTCAGGGCCGTGACTCCGTTGTCGGGGATCAGGGTGGCGTAACCGAGCCCGAGGACAACGGAGTTCGCGCTGTTGACCTGGATCGGCTCGTCGAGGTGGTAGATCCCGGGTGTGAGGAGGAGATGGAGGCCCTGGGTGAGGGCCGCGTTGAGGGTGGCCGCGGTCACTCCGGGCTGGGCGACGTAGAACTGGGTCAGCGGAACCGAGGTGCCCCTGGGCGGGCCGCTGCCCCATGTCGTGCCGCGCGCGTCGGTGCGCAGTTCGGGCAGGAAGACCTTGTAGTCGCTTCCGTCGAGATAGAGGAAGGGCTTCTCGCGGGAGACGGGTGTCGTGTCGAGCGTGGTGTACGGCGGGCTCGGGAAGCTCTGCGCCGGGGCTCCCTCGACGCCCGAGAACACCATGTTCCAGACGGCGTTGAGCCAGCCGCCGACCGAACTGTCGCGGGTGTACCACTGCTGCTGCGAGTACGGCCCGACCGATCCGTCGATCCGGCTGTCGGCGATATAGCCGCCGCTGGCCCAACCGTAGCCGGTGGGGGAGAGGTTGAGGCCGCCGCGTACGTGCATGCGCCGGAACGGAGCGGCCTGCGCGACCGCCCAGCGGTTGGTGCCGTTGACCGGGGTGAGGGCGAGGTTCTCCGCCGAACGCCAGAAGTTCTGGGTGGCGTTGCCGTTGAACCAGCCCGCGTCGACAGTCACGTCCCCGTTGATCGAGGTGTCGTCGGGAGACAGGCCGAGCCCGGCGATCGAGGTGTAGAAGCCGAGTTGGGCATTGAGCCCGCTGTACGTGCCCGGCTTGAACAGCAGTTGATAGCGGCCCGTGCCGAACTGCGCCGTCTCCTGCTGGGCGAATATCTCGTCCAGCTTGGCCTGGATACCGGAGGTCGACGGGTCGAACACGATGACGTTCGGGCCGAGATCGCCACCTCCCGGCAGGTCCAGGGCGCGTTCGGGAGCGGCGGACGCCGACGACGACAGGGCGAGCAGCCCTGGCGCGGCCGCCGCCGCGGCCATGGCGCCGAGAACCGACCGGCGGGCAAGGGGAGTTCGGCCGAAGGGCGAGGCGTCTGCGGGGGAAGGCGGCATGGGGGCGACTCTCCTGTTCAGGAAATGAACGGTGGGGGGAATTGGGAGCGCTCTCTCGCCGATGCATGCTTCATCCGTGTGAACCACGCGTCAAGAGTTGTGACCGGAGTCCCTACTTGTTGTTGCCGAGTGAACATCAATCGGCGGTGGTTTGTTGACGGCGGGTCGGAGTGGCGGTACGCCGGAGACGAGAGCCACAACTCACCTCTGCGGAGCTTGAGATGACCAAGCGGCTGCCGTGTCCACCCGCGCCCGGTCCGTTGGAAGCGCACGCGGCCCGCTTCGGTGATCTGCTGGGGACGCCGGCCCGGTGGCGGGGTTTCGCGCGTACTCGACCGGGCTGCTGCCGAGGGATCGGAACAAGACGCTGACCGGCCTCGACGGCACCGAACCGGTGGTCGGCGCCCAGCATGCGGCGGTGCGGCGGCCGCAGTTCTCCGTGGCCGAGTCGACCTGGGACAGCGAGCGAGTCGACTCGTGCCGCGTGGAGCAGCGACCGCGTCGTGGTCAGCGTCATGACCGGCGTCGCCATCAGCGAGCTGCGCCATACCCTCGGCACCGGCGCCCCCGTGGTGCGCGCCATCCCACTGCCCGCCGCGCGCGAGCGGCAGTCCGTCACCGTGACCTGCCCCTCCCACCCGGCCGTGGACGACCTCTTCGGCCACCTCGGCGGAACGCTCCCCGTCGCGGACGAAGCGACCCTCAACGTCTACCAGGCCCTGACCGCCACGCTGACCACCCACTACTGGTACCTGGCCACGCTCACCGCCTGGGCCGCCCGGCAGGGCATTCCCGCCGAGGACGCCGACCGCTACGTCCGCGGCCTCTTCCAGGGCGTCGGGCGCGCCCTGAGCGACGAGACCCGCTCCCTGCACCAGCTCGCAGCCGACCACGAGGCACCAAAAGGAGCCAACGAACGCATCCGCACCACGTGGTTCGACACAGCCAACGCCGACGCTCTGGGGAAGGCACTTGACGCACTTCTCTCCGACCTCAGGTAGGCAAGTGTGTGGACAAAAGACGGCCAGTCAGCGATGCGCTGCTGCCGCTGCACGTGACTTCCGCAGACGGCTTCGGGCCTCTGTCCGTGGCACTGCACAGTATGAGAAGCCGTTGTCTTTCCGGATGTGATCGTTGAGTTTCCGCTGCTCAGGCATGGTTTCGGTGTCATTGCGGGAGGGTTCGGACGATCAGTTCGTGCTCGGCGATGCGGAGATGACCGGTGACATCGGTGATGGGTTTGCTGGAGGAGCGGGAGGCGGCTGCCCGGGTGCGGGTGGAGGGGCTTCAGGCGGAGGCGGACCGGATTCTGGCGGAACTCGGCCTCGCGGAGACGGTGTTGGAGCGCCGGGTGATCGCGCTGGCGGAGCTCGCCGAGGCCGTGGCCGCTCCTGCTGAACAGGCCGAGTCGACCGTTCCCGGACCGCGCGAGGACGCGGTGGCGAAGGACAGGGTCCCGGTCGCGGGGTCGATCGTGCCGCGGTGGCACCGGACAATGACGGTGGAGGCGCTCTCCGCGGACTACCGGCGGATCGTGGAGCTGGTGGAATCCGGTCCGGGAGAGGTTGAAGGGATCTCGGCGAAGGAGATCGCGGCCGCGCTGGAACTGGAGCTGGTGCCGGCGAAGATCGAGGGGGTGCGCTCTCGGGCGAGGCGTCTGGCCGAGCGCGGCTGGCTGACCGTGTTGCCTTCGGGACGGTTCAAGCCGCGGCAGTCCACCAAGACTGTTCCCGGTCCGGCCGGGACGCCGGGCGGGCGAGACGGCGGATGAGGAGTATGGCCTGCGAGAAGTAGATGAATGCCTCGCTGGACGCAGGCAGCGTCTCGAAGTCCCGCACCAGACGCCGCGAACGCATCAGCCACCCCAGTGTTCTCTCCACCACCCAGCGTTTCGGCAGCACCACGAACCCCTTCATGTCGTCGCTGCGTTTGACGATCTGCACGGTGAGCTGGAGTTCCTCCTTCGCCCAGGTGACCAAGCGGCCCGCATAACCGCCGTCGGCCCACACCAGGCTGATCTTCGGGAACCGCGTCCGCAGCAGGGGCAACATGCCGCGGGCAGCCTGGCGGTCGGTGACGTTCCCCGCCGTCACCAGGACCATCAGCAGCAGGCCGAGACTGTCCGTGATGACGTGCCGGCGCCTTCCGTTGATCTTTTTCGCGTTATCCCGGCACCGGGATAACGCGAAGCTCATCAACGGCCGCAAGCGGCACGCCGTGGTCGACACCCTCGGCCTCCTGCTCACGGTGATGGTCACCAGCGCGGATGTCGGGGACCGTGCGGCGGCCCAGGTCCTGCTGGCTCAGGTCGCCGCCGCGCATCACCTGCTGGCCCTGGTCTGGGCCGACGGCGGTTACACCGGCAGCCTCGTCGAACACTGTCTCGCCGCCCTCGCCCTGGTCCTCACCATCGTCAAGCGCAGCGACGACATGCGCGGCTTCGTCGTGCTGCCCAAGCGCTGGATCGTGGAGCGGTTCTTTGCCCATCTGATGCAAAGCCGCCGCCTCGTGCGGGACTTCGAGCGGTCCACCAGCAGTGCGGAGGCGATGGTCTACTGGTCGATGACTCAGCTCATGACCCGCCGCCTGGCCCGGCCACGCTCTTCGCGAGCGTGAACCGGCCCGGCGCCGACTCGACCAGCCAGCCCCGGGCCACCAGCCGTTTCGCCTTCGACCGCAACGCCTCGATCTTCGCGGGCACCGGGTCCAGGCCGAAGCAGGCGGCCATCTCCTGGCAGGTCAACGGTCCTTGACCGAGACGGTTCCGGTCCGCGAGAACCTGAAGGATCCGCTGGTAGTCCGCCGACAGTGCCGACCAGACCAGTCCCGCACGCCACATCGGCACCACCGATTTCGGCTTCGCGGCCCCCGAGGTCCCGGGCGCTGCGGGCAGATCACCGCGATCCGACCGCTCCTCGCAGGCGTCGTCATCGCCCGGGGCCAGGACCTCGCCGACACGCGAGCGGGCGATGACCCACTCGTTCCACTCCTGCTCGACCACGACCAGCTCAGCCTGGATGCGGTCGGCCTCCTCCCGCAGCTCGTCCATGCGACGGCGAGCGGTCAGCTCACGCTGTTCCAGCAGCCCCACGACCGACGGCATCCCCGACCTCCACCTGAGCGACGACTCGACACGTCACCACTCCCCGAGACCCCCGACCCCATGCTTGACCAGCGGAAACGCAGCCCTCAATGCCGGAAAGACAACAACCACTGACCGCATAGGTTCACCGGGTTGGTGTCTCCGGGGTCTGCGCCGCTTCAGGGAGCGATCGTGGTCGCCCAGGTACGGAACAGCGTGAGGGCCTCGGTGAGGTTTCCGGGGCCGCACGCGGCGTGGAAGGTCTTCTCGGCGGTCCAGGCCCAGACCCAGTCCTGCGTGGTGCGGTTGATTTCCTGGCGGGGGTACTCGCGTTCTTCCAGGTCGGTCTCCTCCAGGTCGATGCTGACGGTCCAGCCGGGGTTGTCGAGCGTGGCGATCTTCACGCCCCACTCGTGTTCCCAGTCACCGTTGCACTGCTGCGCGTACCAGTTCTGCAGCCAGTCAAGAAGAGGCTCCGGATCGCTCATGGCAGGAGATGCTAAGCGAGTCGCGCGCCAGGCTCGGGCGTGGCTGGTCCAACCGGCAGGGAGAAGCGATGGCAGAACCGGTACGAGTGCGCAGACTGACCGACCAGGAGGGGCAGCGGCTGCAGCAGATCGTGCGCCGGGGCAGTACCAGCTCGGTGCGCTACCGCCGCGCGATGATGCTGCTGGCGTCGGCCGGCGGGAACCGGGTGCCGGTCATCGCCCAACTCGTTGCAGCCGACGAGGACACCGTGCGCGATGTCATCCACCGCTTCAACGAGATCGGCCTGGCCTGCTTGGACCCCAAGTGGGCGGGAGGCCGTCCCCGCCTGCTCAACGCTGACGACGAAGACTTCGTCGTCGCGACGGCCACCACCCGCCCGATCAGACTCGGTCAGCCCTTCACCCGCTGGTCGATCCGTAAGCTCGCCGCCTACTTGCGCAAAGTTCACGGACGGGTGATCCGCATCGGGCGCGAGGCCCTGCGCTGTCTCCTGGCCCGACGCGGTATCACCTTCCAGCGCACCAAGACCTGGAAGGAGTCCACCGACCCGCAGCGAGACGCCAAACTGGACCGCATCGAGCACGTCCTGGAGCACTTACCCGACCGCATATTCGCGTTCGACGAGTTCGGGCCGCTCGGGATCCGCCCCACCGCAGGATCCTGCTGGGCGCCGCAGAACCGACCCCATCGGATCCCGGCTACCTACCATCGCACCCACGGCGTCACCTACTTCCACGGCTGCTACTCGATCGGAGACGACACCCTGTGGGGCGTCAACCGCCGCCACAAGGGCGCCGCGCAGTCCCTGGCCGCGTTGAAGTCGATCCGCGCCGCCCGCCCCGACGGTGCACCCATCTACGTGATCATGGACAACCTGTCAGCTCACAAGGGCGCCACGATCCGGGCCTGGGCGCAGAAGCACCGGGTAGAGCTGTGCTTCACCCCGACCAACGCCTCTTGGGCGAACCCGATCGAGGCCCACTTCGGGCCCTTGCGGCAGTTCACCCTGGCCAACTCCCACCACCCCAACCACACTGTCCAGACCCGCGCACTGCACGCATACCTGCGCTGGCGCAACGCCAACACCCGCCACCCCGACGTCCTCACAGCCCAGCGACGAGAACGCGCCCGAATCCGCAGCGAGAAGGGCCTGCGCTGGGGAGGACGCCCCCGTGCCGTCGCAGCATGACCCGCAACCCGGTGAACCTACGCGGTCAGAGCACTAGGCACCCTCGTGCCAGGTGGATACGCGCCAGCCTCGATGCGGCGTTGGACCGTCTGCGCGAGGCGTACGTACTTGGGCGCATCCACTTCGTACGCCATGAACGCCACCAATCAGAATTGGGCAAGTCGACTGGTCAACCAGACTACCCATCGTGCAAGGCGAACCTCACCGCTGGACGCCGTGGCACCAGGGCAGCTGTAACGAAGTGGGATCATGGACTCGGGCGCGGGGGCGCACCCGAGCTGTGAAGGACCCCCGCCGTGGGACGCCCCGACAGAGCCGCGCGTGCGGCCATCGCGCGCCGCCGCTCGGACGCCATCGATCTACGCCTCGCCGGTGTGGACTGGTTGACGATCGCCCGCAAGCTCGCCGCCGACCCGGCCGTCAACTCCGATGGCATCGCCTACCCGCAGGGGTACGGAGTCGAGCGGTATCGCAAGAACCAGGACCCGCCCACCAACGAGGCCCTGATTCATACCGCCTGCCGGGACGTTCGCACCGCGCTCGCCGACCGCCGCGCTGAACTCAACGACGACGTAGACGAGTTGCGCGCGCTGGAAGCTGACCGCCTCGACCGGCTGTTCTTCGTCGCCTACAAGAAGGCCGTCCGGGACCAGGACCTCGGCGCCATCGACCGCACCCTGCGGATCATGGAACGTCGCGCCCGGCTGCTCGGCCTCGACATGCCCGTACGTACGGAACTGTCAGGCCCGGACGGCGGACCGGTCCAGGTCGAGGACGTAACCGTCGACGAACTCGACGCCCTGATCGCGCTCACCGATCCGGACGGCGAATGACCCCGCGCGACCACGAAAGCGTTATAGCCCACTACAAGACCCTTCCGCCCGCGCAGCGCCGCACCATCGCACGGGCCGCATCTCCCACGCTGCGCGCCGAGTTGGTGCGCGTCGAACGCCAACTCGCCATGGACCGCTCGCCAGGCGCACTCGCCGCCGTCCTCACCGGCGGGCGCGAGATGCAGGCCCCGCACCTGGATCTCATCGACCGCGCGTTCATCGACATGGCCGCAGGCCGATGCGACCGCGTGATGCTGACCATCCCCCCGCGGCACGGCAAGAGCCGACGGGCCTCCCGATGGGCGCCCCTCTGGTACCTGCGGCGCAACCCCGGCCACCGCATGATGATCGCCAGCTACTCCGCTGACCTGGCCGACGACCACGGCCGGTGGATCAGGGACGCCATCAACACGTGGGACGACGACCTCGGCATCCAGCTCAAGGCAGGCAGCCAGGCCGCCAACCGCTTCGACATCGTCGGCGGCGAAGGCGGCCTCCTCGCGGCCGGTATCGGCGGCGGCCTCACCGGACGCGGCGCACACATCGCCATCGTCGACGACCCGGTCAAGGACATGGCCGACGCCGACAGCCCCACCATGCGCAAGCGCGCCTGGGACTGGTGGACTTCGGTACTGCAGACCCGACTCGAACCCGTCGGCGCCATCTGCCTCATCCAGACCCGGTGGCATGAGGACGACCTCGCCGGACGCATCCTCGCCACCGAGCGTGACGCCTGGCGGGTCATCGACCTGCCCGCCATCGCCGACAGCTCCGACGACCCGCTCGGCCGCGCTCCTGGTGAGGCGCTGTGGCCCGAACGCTTCGACGTCACCCACCACGCCAAGACCCGCAAGCGAGTCGGCGAACGTGTCTGGGCCGCCCTCTACTTGCAGAAGCCTCGGCCGCCGGAGGGAGGCGTCTGGAGGCGGGAGTGGATCGAGACCGCCCGTATCAACGCCGTCCAGTTCTCCGGCCTCGACATGGCGCGCATCGTCGTCGCCGTCGACCCCGCCGGCGGAGAGTCCACGGTCGGCGACGAGACGGGCGTCATCGGCGTCGGCCGCGACTTCGACCGGCAGCTGTACGTTTTGGCCGACCGATCCGGATCGATGGGCGCCAACGACTGGGGCCTGGCCGCATGCCGTCTCGCCCTCGAACTCAAGGCCGACGCGATCGTGGTCGAGAAGAACTACGGCGGCGACATGGCGCGGCAGATCGTCACCCAGGCGTGGGAGCAGCTGCGCCGCGAGGGCGTCACCAAGGGCCTGCTCATGCCCATGATCCTGGAGGTCACCGCCAAGGTCGGCAAACGCCTCCGCGCTGCTCCCGTGGCCCAGCTGTACGAACAGCAGCTCGTACACCACGTCGGCGAATACCCCGAGCTGGAAGGCCAGATGGTCACCTGGGTCGAGGGAATGGACAGCCCCGACCGTATGGACGCCGCCGTTCACGGACTGACCGAACTGGCCGACCCCGACCAGCTCGATACCCTGCCCGCCGACACCGATGACGATCGCTTCGACGGTCGCCGATGAGCCTGTCCCACCCCTGCGGAAACTGCCCCAAGAGGAAACTGCCCGGCAGTTAGGGCTTGCTGCTTGTTGGAGCCGTGGGGACATCGATCCACTCGCCTTCAAACTGCTTCCCGGAGCCGATCTTGACTACCGGCCTGATGCGAGTGACGCCTTTCTCGTTGAAGCTCTTGACCACGGGACGCTCTTGAACCATCCAGGACACCTCATGCAGCCCGTCCAGCGTGACGGGCAAGGGCGCGGAACCCGGCTCGTGATTGATGATGACGGAGCCCATGCCAGCCGAGTCCTCGAACCACCAAGTCGTCACCTGGCAAGATCCGCGCCCCTTGTTGGCCGCGGTGATGCAGATGACGGGTACTGGTGAAGATCCCACCGAGATCACGTTGAGGAAAGACACCGTCGGTTTCACGTTGGCCCCTGACCAGCGCCAAGAGACGAAGTTCCACGTGATCGTCACAAGGCCAGATACGAACGTGGAGATGCCGATGATGACGAGGACGATGCTGGTCCACGGGATCTGTTGCGTTGTTCCTGCTGTTGACATGAGCTCAATCCCCAACTGGGTGAAACTGGAACGGAAGTCTTACCACGCATCAGCCTTCCGATTAGGCGGATTGTGATTCCCGGGCTACGACGATGCCGTACCCGCACGGAGAGAGGCGGGCACGACAAGGCCGTAACCTGATCTTGCGGCGCGGGGCCGACTGCCGGAGGGGCACTGTGGGCCTGCGCGAGCTGATCACCGACGTCTGGAGCTGGCTGGACTACAAGCCAGCCATGTCCGACCCGCGCCGACCGGGCCGTAACACCTGGGCGGAACTCACCCGCTCCTGGGTGCCCGACGAGGACCTACGACGCCTGGCCGCCTACCGGCTCCTGGCCGCGTACGACTCCAACCAGGCTGGCCAGTTCGCCGCCCTGACTGGCGCTGACGAAGCAGGCATCGAGCGGAGGGAACTCGGCGACGCCTCCAAGCTGGTCGACACCGCGCTCGGCTACCTCCTCGGCTCCCAGCAGGTCATCAGCGTCGCGGGCGCGGAGCACACCGACGACGAGCCGACCGCCGAGGCGGCCGCGGCGCTGGCCGTACAGGACAAGCTCAGGGCGTGGGCGGAGAAGGAGCTGCTGCCGCTGCGCCTTCAGCAGGCCGAGCGAACCGCCATCCTGCTGGGCGACGCCGTCTACGCTCTGGCCTGGGAACCCGCGAAAGGACGGGCCCTGCTGCGCACTTGGGACCCGGGCCTGTACTTCCCGGAGTGGCCGGAGGACGGAGAGCAGGACGGAGCCGAGTTCCCGCTGCGCGTTCACCTGGCGTGGGAACTGCCCGAGGACAAACGGCGCGGGCTCAAGACGAGGCTTCGGCGCGTCACCTACGAACTCGGCCCGATCAACCCAGCCAGTCGGCGCGGCGCCGCGAAGGACGGCAGCCCGGCACGCGAGTATCTGTACACCGACAGCGGCGACCCGATCCTGGTGAAGGGCGACGCACGCAACGCCGACACCGGCATCATCACCCGCGCATACCCGTGGGCGCCTAACCGGCCCTCACCGTGGACGTGCTTCCTCACCGACGCGGAATGGGACCTGGACGACCTCATACACGCCGACCTGCTGTACGACTTGCCGATGCACAAGGCCCGGTACCGAGTCCGCTCGGACGGCGAAGTCCTCGACAGGCTCGACCTGATGGTGGACTTCATACCCGTCGTCCACATCACGAACAGCATCCCTGCCAGTGGAGAGCACTGGGGGAAGCCGACCGTGGCCACCGTCCTCCAGGCCCTGGACGAGCTGTCCGCGACCGACACCGACGGCTCCGGCGCGTCGGCCACCACCGGCTCGCCGATCATCGGCCTCGCGGGAGCCCGGTTGCCCATCGACCGAGCGACCGGCCAACCGCTACCAGTGAAAGTCCGGGCTGGGACGGTGTGGCAGCTCAACGACAACGGGCGCATGGACGTCCTCGACACTTCGGCCCAACTCGCCGAACTTCGGGCCCGCGTCGACCACATCCTCGACCGGATCGCAGCGAACAGCCGCCTCACCGCCGCCGGCCTCGGCATCCTAGATCCCACCGCGCTGCCGTCCGGGTACGCACTACAGCTCGCATTGGGCCCGCTCGACTCGCTCGTCGCCGCCATGCGCCTGGTCCGTGACCACAAGTACGCCGTACTGCTGCGCATGGTGCAGCGTCTCCACCAAGCCGGACAGGCCGAAGGCTGGCCCGCAGGGGAATCTCTGCCCACACGGCTGATGTGGGGACCGCACACCCCTACCGATCGCGCCGCCGTCCTCGACGAGGTGGTCAAGGGCGTGAGCGCGGGTGTGCTGTCGGTCGAGACCGGCGTTCGGATGCTTCAGGACGCCGGATACCCCATTGATGACGCACAGCAGGAAATCGAACGGATTCAGGCCCGAGCCTTCGATGCAGCCTCCCGGCTCGCCGATGCGACAGGCGACAACGCCGCTGTACGCGCATACCTCGGACTGCCCGAGAGCGCCTCGGACGTTCCAGCGGTTCCGCTCGTGCCGTCGCAGTGAGCGCCACATTGTACGTACGTAGATGCGGGGTCGCCAGCCGACCGGCAAAGAGTCACCCGATCAGCCTAATCGGCGAGCACCGGTGCCTCTGTACGCGCACGCTGGGTTTGTCGAAGGCGGCCATTACTGAGCTTGAACGCGGGTTGTCGTAGCCGCTGACAGAGCTTGATCCTCGCGGTACGCCGTCTCTTATGAGGTATGCGCAGGGTGGTGGTCTGTCGGACGAGCGCCGGCAGTTCCGTGAGGGGATC
>NZ_JAWOAI010000115.1:0-21920 GCF_033194735.1 Streptomyces sp. W16 | reverse complement strand
CTCCGCCGCGGGGCCCGGGGTGGGCTCGGGCTTGGCGGCGGTCAGGGGCTGGGCCTCGTCTGCCAAGAGGACTCCTCGTGCGCGATCCGGGTCCCCCGGTCAGGCTCCGGAGTGCCCATGGTAGCGATCCCGGGCTCGGGGATCGCCTTCAGGCCGATGTGAGGGCCGTCTACCGGTGAAACACGAGAGGCGGGCACCGGATTCCTCCGGGCCCGCCTCCGCGGTGTCCTACGGGTGTCACAGGGCTTTCCTGGGGCCTTCCTGTGGCTGTCCCGCCGGCGTTCAGATCTGGAGCAGGGCCTCCAGGGGAGCCCCGGCGAGGGTCGGCGCGAGCCGGGCCCGGCCGCCCAGGAAACCGAGCTCCATGAGGACGGCCACACCGGCGACCTCGGCGCCCGCCCTGCGGATCAGCTGCAGGGAGGCCTCGGCGGTGCCGCCGGTGGCCAGGACGTCGTCGACGACCAGGACGCGGTCACCGGCGCTCAGGTCCTCGGCGTGCACCTCGATCTCGGCGGAGCCGTACTCCAGGTCGTACGCCTGGCTGAGCGTGGCTCCGGGGAGCTTGCCCGCCTTGCGCACGGGGATGAAGCCGACGCCCGCGCGGACGGCGACCGGGGCACCGAGGATGAAGCCACGGGCCTCCAGTCCTACGACCTTGGTGGCACCGGTGGTCACGACGATCTCGGCGAGCGCGTCCGTGAGGGCCGTGAACGCGGCCGGGTCCGCCAGGAGCGGGGTGATGTCCTTGAACATCACACCCGGCTCCGGGTAGTCGGCCACATCGCGGATACGGCTGAGCAGCAGCTCCTTGACGTCGGTCATCGGCGCTTCCCCGAGGGGCGGCCACGGCCGCGGTTGCGGGACGCCGGCTGGGTGCGCGGGCCCACGACCGCTGCCGCGTCGTCCGGCTCGTCGTCGTAGTCGTCGTCCGACCGGTTGGTGACCTCGGGCTCCGGCTGCTCGCCCTGTGCGGCGGCCTGGGCGCGCTTGGCGAGGACGCGCTTCTTGAGCGCCTTCATCTGCGGCTCGGCCTCCTTGAGGTCGGCGACGAGCGGCGTGGCGATGAAGATCGAGGAGTACGCACCGGCCGCGAGACCGACGAACAGCGACAGCGAGATGTCGTTGAGGACACCCGCGCCGAGGAAGCCGCCGCCGATGAACAGCAGGGCCCCGACCGGCAGCAGCGCGACGACCGTGGTGTTGATCGAACGCACCAGGGTGCCGTTGATCGAGCGGTTGGCGATGTCGCTGTAGGTCCAGCGGGTCTGCTTGGTGATGTCCTTGGTCTGCTCCTTGAGGCTGTCGAAGACGACGACCGTGTCGTAGAGCGAGTAACCGAGGATGGTCAGCAGACCGATCACCGTGCCGGGCGTGACCTCGAAGCCGACGAGGGCGTAGATGCCGATGGTGATGGTGATGTCGTGGATCAGGGCGACGAGCGCGGCCAGGGCCATGCGCCACTCGAAGGCGATCGCCAGATAGATCACGACCAGCACCATGAAGATCGCCAGGCCCTCCCAGGCCTTGTTGGCGATCTGGTCACCCCAGCTGGGGCCGACCAGGTCCGCGGCGATGCTCTCGGAGCTGACGTTCAGGTCCTTCGACAGCTGCTTCTTGATGCTGTCGGACTTGTCGGTGTCGATGCCGGCGATCTGGATGCGCAGGCTGCCGTCACCGAGCTTCTGGACGACCGCGTCGTGGCCGGAGGCGTCCTCGGCGTACTTCTCCGCCTGGCTCACCGAGGCGCTCATGCCCTTCGGCGTGGTGAAGGCGGCGCCGCCCTGGAACTCGATGCCCATGTTCAGGCCGCGCACCGTCAGGCCGAGGATGGCCGTGATGGTGATCAGGATCGAGATGCCGTACCAGATCTTGCGATTGCCGACGAAGTCGTACCCGACCTCGCCACGGTGCAGTCGGGCGCCGAGGTTGCCGAGTTTCGACATCTCACGCCTCCTTCGGGTCGACAGGGCCCGCGGCGGAACCGGCGGGGCGGCGGGTGCGGCGCAGCGGAGGCTTGGCGCCCAGCGCCTTCGGGTCGATGCCGGACCACTTGTGGCCGTCCGCGAAGAACTTCCTGCGGGCGAGGATGGTCATCAGCGGCTTGGTGAAGAGGAAGACGACGACCACGTCGAGCACGGTGGTCAGACCGAGGGTGAACGCGAAGCCCTGGACCTTGCCGACGGTGACGATGAACAGCACCGCGGCGGCGAGGAACGACACGAAGTCGGAGACCAGGATGGTGCGCCGGGCACGGGGCCAGGCCCGCTCGACGGAGGGACGCAGCGAGCGGCCCTCGCGGATCTCGTCCCGGATGCGTTCGAAGAACACGATGAACGAGTCCGCGGTGATACCGATCGCGACGATCGCGCCGCAGACGGCCGGCAGGTTCAGCGCGAAGCCGATGCCCGGGCCGAGCAGCGCCATGATCACGTACGTGAGGATCGCGGAGACCAGCAGCGAGGGGATCGCGATGACCGACAGGCCGCGGTAGAAGATCAGCAGGTAGATGACGACCAGCGCGAGGCCGATCGCGCCCGCGATCAGACCGGCGTGCAGCTGCTCACCGCCGAGCGCCGCGGTCACCGTGGTGACGCTGTCCGTCTTGAAGGTCAGCGGCAGGGCGCCGTACGACAGCATGTTGGCGAGGCTCTGGGCCTCTTGCTGGGAGAAGCTGCCGGAGATCTCCGCGCTGCCGCCGGTGATCGACGAGGTGACGGAGGGGCTGGAGACGACCTGGCCGTCGAGGACGATGCCGAACTCGTTCTGCGGGCTGGTGTTCTTCGCCAGTTCGCCGGTGACCTTGGCGAACTTGTCGCCGCCCTTGCCGGTGAAGTCCATGGTGACCTGCCAGCCGGCGGCGGTCGTCGTGTTCAGGACGGCCGCGGCCTTCTTGACGTCGGTGCCGTCGACCGCGGCGGGACCGAGCAGGTACTTGTACCAGACGCCGGAGATCTGGCCGCAGGCCACGGTCGCGTCGGTGGCCTTGGCAGTCCTGCCCGCGGTGTTCTGGACCGACTTCTTGGAGCAGTCGAGCGCGGTGTACTGGGCCTCCAGCTTGGCCGCCGCCGCGCTGGCGGCGCTGCTGCTGGACGCCGACGGGGTGGCGCTGGCCGAGGCCGAGGCGCTGGGGCTCGCGGACGAGGTGGAGTCGGCCTTCAGGGCGTCGCTGACGGCACGTCCCTGCGAGGTCGCGGTGGCCGACGGTGTCGCGGAGCCGGTCTTGGACGAGGAGGCGGTCGTCTTGGGGCTGGCCGAGCTCGACGGGCTGCTGGAAGCGCTGCCGGACGCGCTCGGGGACGGGCTCGCCGACGCGCCGACCGACGGGTCATTGGCCAGGACCGGGCGGAAGTACAGCTTGGCCGTGGTACCGACCTGCTGCCGCGCCTGCTCCGAGTTCGTGCCCTTGGGGATGTTGACGATGATGTTCCTGCTGCCCTGCGTCTGGACCTCGGCCTCCGAGACACCAAGACCATTGACACGGCGGTTCATGATGTCGACCGCGGTGTCCATGTTGGCCTTGTTGATCGCGGACTCCTGGCCCTTCTCCGGGACGGCCCGGAGGGTGATGCTCGTGCCGCCGGCCAGGTCGATGCCGAGACGCGGAGTGGTGTGCCCGGATGCGAACATGCCACCGGTGAGCGCCACGATGGCGATCAGGATGAGGGCCAGCGAGCGCCCTGGCTTGCTCTGGGCGCTCGCGCTACGGCCCCTCTTAGGTGCTGCCACCTTCTCGTACTCCCTCTCGGGCCGCTCCGCGCCGGGTCAGCGCGCCTGCGGCCATGACATGGTGTCGGGATCCCGTGCGAGCGACGCACGTACCCGGGGTGCGCGGGGCGCGAGCGGGTCGCGCCGCGCTCCCGGGACGTGACTACTTCGCTTCGGAGTCGCCGTCGGTCTTCTTCGGCTCTTCGTCCGTCTTGGCCTCTGCGGCCTCGGCCTGCTCCTCGGTGGCGTCGGCCGGCTCGTCGGCCGCGTCCTTCTTGCCGAGGTCGATGGGCTTGTCGTCGGAAGAGTCGGCGGCGGGCTCGTCGGTCTCGGTGAGGGAGGAAGCGTCGTCCGGGACGATGTCGGCGTCGTCCTTCAGGTCGTGCTCGACGCCGTGGACGATGCGGTTGTACTCGTCGTCGGTGAGGACGGCGCCGATCGCGTTCTTCGCGAAGAGGAGCTCGACACCGGGGCCGGCGTCGAGGAGAACCGTCTCCTCGTTGACCTCCTTGACCGTCGCGTACACGCCCCCGATCGTGCGGACGCCGGTGCCGGGCTGCATGTCATTACGCATCGACGCGGCCGCCTGCTGCTTGCGCTTGGCAGAGCGGGTCATCAGGAACATGGCCCCGATGAGCACGATGAACGGGAGGATGGTCACGATATTCACGGGACGGAATTTCCTTCGCACGACCGCGGCGGTGAGCGGCCTGGTGGATGGGGGTGGTCGGCGCCGCCCACAAAGGCGGCATCGGCGGAGTCTAAGCGAGTCCACGCTGATGGAACAACGCACAGCATGGCACCGGGGTTCCTGACCCGGCCAGTGCCCCCGCCGTCACGCCCCGAACAGGTCCCCTTGTCCGTTTCCCCCGGTTGACGAGCGGGGCGGGGTGAGGCCGAGGTGGACCCAGGCGGCGGGGGTGGCGACCCGTCCCCGGGGAGTACGGGCCAGCAGACCTTCGCGTACGAGAAAGGGTTCGGCGACCTCTTCGACGGTCTCGCGCTCCTCCCCTACCGCGACCGCGAGCGTGGAGAGGCCGACCGGTCCGCCGCCGAACAGCTTGAGCAGGGCCTCCAGGACACCGCGGTCGAGCCGGTCGAGTCCGCGGCCGTCGACCTCGTACACCTTGAGGGCGGCGCCTGCGATGTCCCGGGTGATGAAGCCGTCGGCCTTGACCTGCGCGTAGTCCCGTACGCGGCGCAGCAGCCGGTTGGCGATGCGGGGCGTGCCGCGGGAGCGGCCGGCGATCTCGGCGGCGCCGGCGGGGTCGATCTCCACGTCGAGGAGGTTCGCCGACCGGTGGATGACGCGCTCCAGCTCGGTGGGTTCGTAGAACTCCATGTGCGCGGTGAAGCCGAAGCGGTCGCGCAGCGGTGGCGGCAGCAGTCCCGCGCGCGTGGTGGCGCCGACCAGGGTGAACGGCGGCAGTTCGAGGGGGATCGCGGTGGCGCCGGGGCCCTTGCCGACGATGACGTCGACGCGGAAGTCCTCCATCGCCATGTAGAGCATCTCTTCGGCGGGCCGCGACATGCGGTGGATCTCGTCGAGGAAGAGGACCTCGCCCTCCTGGAGGGAGGAGAGGATCGCGGCGAGGTCGCCGGCGTGCTGGATGGCGGGGCCGCTGGTGATGCGGATGGGGGCTTCCATCTCGGCCGCGATGATCATCGAGAGGGTGGTCTTGCCGAGGCCGGGGGCGCCGGAGAGGAGCACGTGGTCGGCGGTGGCGCCACGCGCGCGTGCGGCGCGCAGGACCAGGTCGAGCTGTTCGCGGACCTTCTCCTGGCCGATGAACTCGCCCAGGTCCTTGGGGCGCAGGGCGGCCTCGACGGCCTGGTCCTCGCGGTCGGCGACCGAGCCCACCAGCCGCTCGGCGGCGGTCTCGTCGGTCGTGTCGTCCCAGTTCACTGACGTCTCCTAGCGGGCGCGGTTCAGGGTCTGCAGGGCGGCCTTGAGCAACTGCCCCACCTGCGGCGCCCCTTCGGCGGCCTCGGCCTGCGGTGCTACGGCGGCCACGGCCTCGTCGGCCTCGCGGGTGGCGTACCCGAGGCCGATGAGAGCCGCGTGCAGCTGGTCGCGCCAGCCGCTGGTGACCGGGGCGCCGATCGCCGGGGCGTTGCCCACGGGTGCGCCGAGCCGGTCCTTGAACTCAAGGAGCAGCTTCTGCGCGCCCTTCTTGCCGATGCCGGGCACCGCCATCAGCGCCTTCTCGTCACCGGAGGCGACCGCTCGGCGCAGGGCGTCCGGGGTGTGCACGGCCAGCATCGCCTGCGCGAGCCGGGGGCCGACACCGGTCGCGGTCTGGAGCAGTTCGAAGATCTGGCGTTCGTCGTCGTCCACGAAGCCGTACAGGGTGAGCGAGTCCTCGCGGACGACGAGGGAGGTGGCGAGCTTGGCGGGCTTGCCGAGGCGGAGCGTGGACAGCGTGTTCGGCGTGCACTGGATCGCCATGCCGACACCGCCGACCTCGACCACCGCGGCATCGGGAGCGAGTGCGGCGACCGTGCCACTGACGAAGGCGATCATGCGGGGCGGCCTTTCGAAGCGTTCGATGCTTTGGCTGCGTGCAGGGCGACGGCCTGCTGAAGTCGGTTCTGGGCCACCGCCTGTTGGAGGCGGTGCTGCGCTGGGGCTCGCCAGATGTGGCAGATGGCGAGGGCGAGGGCGTCGGCCGCGTCGGCGGGCTTGGGGGGTGCGTCGAGCCTGAGCAGGCGGGTGACCATGGCGCCGACCTGGGCCTTGTCGGCGCGCCCGCTGCCGGTGACGGCGGCCTTGACCTCGCTCGGGGTGTGCAGGGCGACCGGGATGCCACGGCGGGCGGCGCACAGCATGGCGACCGCGCTGGCCTGGGCGGTGCCCATCACCGTACGGACGTTGTGCTGGCTGAACACCCGCTCCACGGCGACGAATTCGGGACGGTGTTCGTCGAGCCACGCTTCGATGCCCTGCTCGATGGCGACGAGGCGCAGCCCCAACTCGGCGTCCGCCGGGGTCCGTACGACACCGACGCCGACCATGGTGAGCGGCCGGCCCGCAACGCCTTCGACGACACCGACACCGCATCGCGTGAGACCGGGGTCGACTCCGAGTACCCGCACACCAACCCCCCTTTTTTTGCGGCTAAACCGCCGCCGCTCTCGCGGACCTGGCTGAGCACCGTCGGGGTTCCTCAATTGATGATTGCGGTCCGCGGTCGGTGATCTTTGACTTCCGCCAGGCTATCCGCTGCCACCGACAACGGCGGCGGGCCGACGGGACGTGTCCCGTCGGCCCGCCGAAATCCCGCTCAGCTCGCGGCAGCGCTACGCGTCGACCTTCTCCATCACTTCGTCGCTGACGTCGAAGTTGGCGAAGACGTTCTGCACGTCGTCGCTGTCCTCCAGGGCGTCGATCAGCTTGAAGATCTTGCGGGCGCCGTCCTCGTCGAGCTCGACCTGCATGGTCGGGACGAAGTTGGCGTCGGCGGAGTCGTAGTCGATGCCTGCTTCCTGGAGCGCGGTGCGGACCGCGACCAGGTCGGTGGCCTCGGAGATGACCTCGTAGGACTCACCGAGGTCGTTGACCTCCTCGGCGCCCGCTTCGAGCACGGCACCCAGGACGTCGTCCTCGGACAGCTCGCCCTTGGGGACGACGACGACGCCCTTGCGGTTGAAGAGGTACGAGACGGAGCCGGGGTCGGCCATGTTCCCGCCGTTGCGGGTCATGGCGACGCGGACGTCCGAGGCGGCGCGGTTGCGGTTGTCGGTGAGGCACTCGATGAGCACCGCGACACCGTTCGGGCCGTAACCCTCGTACATGATGGTCTCGTAGTCGGCGCCACCGGCTTCGAGGCCGGCGCCGCGCTTGACGGCGGAGTCGATGTTCTTGTTCGGGACCGAGCTCTTCTTGGCCTTCTGGATGGCGTCGAACAGCGTCGGGTTGCCGGACACATCGGCGCCACCGGTGCGGGCCGCGACCTCGATGTTCTTGATCATCTTCGCGAAGAGCTTGCCGCGCTTGGCGTCGATCACGGCCTTCTTGTGCTTCGTCGTAGCCCATTTAGAGTGGCCGGACATCTGCCTGTCTCCTTCGCGTAACCCAACTCTTTACGAACCCCAGAGATCCTACTAGGACCCCGGAGCCAGGTTCGCGCGCACCATGTCGACGAACAGGGAGTGCACGCGGTGGTCGCCGGTCAGTTCCGGGTGGAACGACGTGGCGAGCGCGTTGCCCTGGCGGACCGCGACGATGTGGCCCTCGTGTTCGGCGAGGACCTCGGTCTCGGCGCCGACGGACTCGACCCAGGGGGCGCGGATGAAGACGCCCTCCACAGGATCGCCCTCAATCCCCCGGACGTCGACAGCTGCTTCGAAGGACTCGTTCTGCCGTCCGAAGGCGTTGCGGCGCACGATCATGTCGATGCCGCCGACGGTCTCCTGGCCCGAGCGCGGGTCGAGGATCTTGTCGGCGAGCATGATCAGGCCGGCGCAGGTGCCGTAGACGGGCATCCCCGCACGCACGCGTGCGCGCAGGGGCTCCATCAGTCCGAAGAGGACGGCCAGCTTGGAGATGGTGGTGGACTCACCCCCGGGGATGACGAGGGCGTCCACCTCGGCGAGTTCCTCGGGGCGTCTGACCTGCCTGGCCACGGCGTCGGCCGCGGCCAGGGCGATCAGGTGTTCCCGTACGTCGCCCTGGAGCGCGAGCACTCCGACTACGGGAGTGGTCATCACCAGCCCCGGTTCGCGTAACGCTCGGCCTCGGGGAGGGTGTCGCAGTTGATGCCGACCATGGCCTCGCCGAGGTTGCGGGACGCGTCCGCGATGATCTTCGGGTCGTCGTAGAACGTGGTGGCCTTCACGATGGCGGCGGCACGCTTGGCCGGGTCGCCGGACTTGAAGATGCCGGAGCCGACGAAGACGCCCTCTGCGCCGAGCTGGCGCATCAGCGCGGCGTCGGCCGGGGTGGCGACGCCACCGGCGGAGAACAGCACGACCGGGAGCTTGCCCAGCTCGGCGACCTCGCGGACCAGCTCGTACGGGGCGCGCAGGTCCTTGGCGGCGGCGTACAGCTCGTTGTTGTCGAAGCCGCGCAGGCGGGCGATCTCGTTCTTGATCTGGCGCAGGTGGCGGACCGCCTCGACGACGTTGCCGGTGCCGGCCTCGCCCTTGGAGCGGATCATCGCGGCGCCCTCGGCGATACGGCGCAGGGCCTCGCCCAGGTTGGTGGCACCGCAGACGAAGGGGGTGGTGAAGGCGAACTTGTCGCTGTGGTTGACCTCGTCGGCCGGGGTGAGGACCTCGGACTCGTCGATGTAGTCGACGCCGAGGGACTGCAGGACCTGGGCCTCGACGAAGTGGCCGATGCGGGACTTGGCCATGACCGGGATGGAGACCGCCTCGATGATCTCCTCGATCATGTTCGGGTCGGACATCCGGGCCACGCCGCCGTCCTTGCGGATGTCGGCGGGGACCCGCTCCAGGGCCATGACGGCCACGGCACCGGCGTCCTCCGCGATCTTCGCCTGCTCGGCGTTGACCACGTCCATGATCACACCGCCCTTGAGCTGCTCGGCCATGCCGCGCTTGACGCGCGCGGTGCCGGTCTCGGGAGTCTGGGCGGAGCTGGGGGTGCTGGACACGGGGTGACCTCACTCGGTGAAAGAGGGTTGCTGCAGTACCGAGGAAACGTCAGAGATGCAGGCCACAGCAAGGGCCAATGAACAGCCGGTGGATCGTTTTCGAACCGCTGTGCCCGTGGGCAACCGCTACGCGGCCCGGTCCACCAGTGCCGCCGGTGGCTCGTCGTCCATCTCGAAGGCCATCGGGAAGGGGGCGTGTCCGGCCAGTCGGAACCAGCGGACCTTGCGGTGTTCGCGCAGGCGGCGGGCCGCGCCCACGGCGTTGTTGTGGAAGCGCCGGGCCATCGGGACGCGTCGTACCGCCTCCGCCAGTTCGCGGGCCGCCTCCTCGCCGCCGGGCGCCTCCCGTACGGCCTCCACCTGCTGGGCCTCCGCGAAGACCGCGCGCAGGGCCTGGCTCAACTCGCTCTCGGAGAACTCTCGTTGCTCCTCCTCGGCCTGCCGGGCGGCGTGTGCCGCCTCGTAGAGCACGATCGAGGCGGCCGGGTCGAGGACTCCGGAGGTGGCCAGTTCCTGGGTCACCGAGGCGCGGCGCAGCAGTTGGGCGTCGAGCGCCGCGCGGGCCGCGTCGATCCGGGTGTGCAGCCGGTCGAGCCGCCCCGCGGTCCAGCTCAGGTACAGGCCGATCGCCACGAGGGCGACGAGGATCCAGATCAGGGTTGGCGTCACGGGCGGCAAGGCTACCCGGCCGCGGTCACGGTCCTGTCAGGTCCCACGCGCACCGGAAACCCCCGTGCCCCGTCGACGAGTCGGGGGTGTTCTTCGAACGGGCGGCGACCCGGTAGCGATGACAGTAGGAGGCGTGGCAGAGGTACGAGCCGCCGCGGATCACGCGTTCCTCGCCGCCCGGGAGGAATGGGTCGGCGCACCACTCCCACACGTTGCCCGATGTGTTGAACAGACCGAAGCCGTTGGGTTCGTACGCGTCGACGGGGACCGTTCCGGTGGCGCCGCCGGGGCGGGTGCTGACCCGTGGGAAGTCGCCCTGCCAGGTGTTCAGTTGCTCGGGGGCGAAATCGTCGCCCCAGGGGTAACGCCGACCGTCGAGGCCACCGCGCGCCGCGTACTCCCACTCGGCCTCGGTGGGCAGCCGGGCGCCCGCCCAGGCGCAGTAGGCGAGCGCGTCGTGGTGGGAGAGGTGTATGGCGGGGTGGTCCGGGCGGGCCGCGACGTCCGAACCGGGGCCCTCCGGTGTGCTCCAGGAGGCGCCTTCCACACCGAGCCACCAGGGGGCCGCCTCGACCTGGCCGAACACGGCGTCCCGCGCGCGGGGGTGCAGCAGCAGATGGAACACGAACGAACTGCCGTACCGCTCCGCCTCAGTGACGTATCCGGTGTCGTCCACGAAGTGGGCGAAGCGCGCGTTGGAGACGGCGGTCGCGTCGATGCGGAACGGCTCGACGGTGACCGTCCGGACGGGGCCTTCGGCGTCCTCCGGGTAACCCTCGTCGAAGGCGTCGCCCATACGGAACTCGCCGCCGGGAAGAGTCACAGCGCAACCGTCGTCGGCGGATCGGCCACCAGGCACCGTGAGTTGGAAACCCGAACTGACGCTCCCGCGCGCGGGAGCACAGCACGGCCACCCCTCATGGTCGTCACCCGGTCCGCCCGACACCTCAGTCCCGGGCCAGCCCGAACCGCGCCCGCAGCCCGGTACGTTCGTCGGTGGCGACAGCCGCCGCGCCGGCGGTCACCGTCTCGTACACGGACAGGATGTCCGCCCCGACCGTCGACCAGTCGAACCGCCGCACATGAGCACTCCCGCTCCGGCGCAGCTGTGCCAGTCGCTCGGGGTCACCCAGGAGTCGTACGGCCGCCTCGGCGAGAGTGTCCGCGTCCTCGTTGGTGAACAGCTCGCCGGCCGCGCCCTGGTCGAGGACCTGTGCAAAGGCGGGCAGGTCGGAGGCGAGGACCGGGGCGCCCGCCGACATGGCCTCGACGAGGATGATGCCGAAGCTCTCGCCGCCGGTGTTGGGGGCGACGTAGAGGTCGATGCTGCGCAGGAAGCGGGCCTTGTCGTCGTCGCTGATCATGCCGAGGAACTCGACGCGTGAGCGCAGTTCCTCGGGGAGCGTCTCGACGGCCTCCTCCTCGTCGCCGCGCCCGGCGACCAGCAGCCTGGCGTTCGGGCGCTCGGCGAGGATCTTCGGCAGGGCCTTCATCAGCACCGGGAGGCCCTTGCGGGGTTCGTCGATACGCCCTATGAAGCCGATGGTCTCCCCCTGCCACTCCGGCTTGGGTTCGGCGCGGGCGAAGAAGTCGACGTCGACGCCGTTCGGGATGACGACCGCGTCCCCGCCGAGGTGCTCGACGAGCGTGCGGCGGGCGTACTCGCTCACGGCGATCCGCGCGCTGATCTTCTCCAGCGCGGCCTGAAGGATCGCGTACGCGGCGATCATCGCCCGGGAGCGCGGGTTCGAGGTGTGGAAGGTGGCGACGATCGGGCCCTGCGCGGCCCAGCAGGCCAGCAGACCGAGGGACGGCGACGTCGGCTCGTGGATGTGGATGACGTCGAACTCGCCGTCGTGCAGCCACCGTCGGACCCGGGCGGCCGACAGGAAGCCGAAGTTCAGCCGGGCCACCGAGCCGTTGTACGGCACCGGGACGGCACGGCCGGCCGAGACGACGTACGGCGGCAGCGGGGTGTCGTCGTCGGCCGGAGCGAGGACGGACACCTCGTGGCCGAGCCGGATGAAGTACTCGGCGAGGTCTCTGATGTGGAACTGGACGCCGCCGGGCACGTCCCAGGAGTAGGGGCAGACGATGCCGATCCTCACGAGGGTCCCTTCGTGGGATCGAGATCCGCGAGCCACAAGCGCTGCAGCATGTGCCAGTCCTCCGGGTGGTCGGCGATGCCGGTGGCGAAGGCGTCTGCCAGCGCCTGTGTCATGACAGACGTCTTCTCGGCCCGGTCACCTGACTCGGGCACCTCGACCGGCGGATGGACCCGTCCCCGCATGATCGGCGAGTCGTCGTACCAGAGCGTCACCGGGAGCAGCAGCGCGCCCGTCTGCTGGGCGAGGAGGGCCGGTCCGGCCGGCATCCGGGTGGCCTCGCCGAAGAAGTCGACCTCGACGCCGGAGGCGGACAGGTCGCGTTCGGCGACCAGGCAGACCAGGCCGCCGTCGCGCAGGCGCCGGGCCAGCGTGCCGAAGGCGGTGCCGCCGCTGTGCGGCAGGACCTCCATGCCGAGGCCCTCGCGGTAGGCGACGAACCGGTCGTAGAGCGTCTCCGGCTTGAGGCGTTCGGCCACCGTGGTGAAGGGGGTCTCCAGCTTGGTGGTGACCCAGGCGCCGGCGAGGTCCCAGTTGGCCATGTGGGGCAGCGCGAGGATGACTCCGCGGTCGGAGGCGATGCCGTCGGTCAGGTGATGCACGTCCTTGGGGTCGAAGCCCGCCTTCACGCGTTCGGCGCTCCAGGCGGGGAGCCGGAAGGACTCCATCCAGTAGCGCAGGTACGAGCGCATGCCCGCGCGCGAGAGCTCGGCGAGCCGCTCGGGGCTCGCGTCGGGCACCACGCGCGCGTAGTTGCTCTCCAGCCGCTGTACGCCCTTGCCGCGCCGCTTCCAGGCGAGGTCGGCGACGGTGCGGCCGAGCCGGACGGCGACCGGCTCGGGGAGTTTCTTGACGGCGCCCCAGCCGAGGCCGTAGAGCGCGTCCGTCAGCCGCTCCTGGGCACTGCTCACGGAGTCGCCCCGCTGCTGTGCTGTTCCGCGGCCTCCTCGGCCGCCGTGGCGTCGGCCTCCGCGGCCTCCCGGCGGACCGTGACGACCCGCTGGATCAGCGTGACGAGGCTGCCCACGGCGACGATCCACAGCGCGATCGGCAGCAGCCACTGGATGCCCGGGACGCCGAACTTGTGCAGTCCCGAGAGACCGCACGCGACCAGCGAGATGACGAGCCGCTCGGCCCGCTCGACGAGACCGTTGACGGCGACCGGCAGGCCGATCGACTCGCCGCGTGCCTTGGTGTACGACACGACCTGGCCGCTGGCCAGGCAGAAGATCGAGACGGCGCACAGGGCGATGTTGTCGCCGCCGCCCGCGTACCAGAGGGCCAGGCCGCCGAAGACCGCGCTGTCGGCCACCCGGTCGAGCGTGGAGTCCAGGAAGGCGCCCCAGCGGCTGGAGCGGCCCAGCTGGCGGGCCATGTTGCCGTCGACGAGGTCCGAGAACACGAACAGCGTGATCACGACCGTGCCCCAGAAGAACTCGCCCATGGGGTAGAAGACCAGCGCGCCCGCGACCACTCCGGCGGTGCCGAGGAGGGTGACCGTGTCGGGGCTGACGCCCCGGCGGATCAGAAACGCGGCGAACGGCGTGAGGACACGCGTGAAGAATGCACGCGCGTACTTGTTCAGCATGGCCTTCCCGAGGGTCGGTGTCGCCGCGCGGCCCCTGCTGGCCACCGGCTGGCCCATCGTAGCCACGCGCGCGCGTGGGCGACCGCCGGGCACCCGCGCGCCCATGTTTTGAATGGCTGCAGTACGAGGCGATGCCATCGGTGTCACGGCCCGATCGCGTCCGCTGTATGGACGCACCGTGACGGGAGTGGAAAGCTCGAACCACCGCGGGCGTCATCGGAGCCGCCACCGCACGCGGCACCGTGTGTCCGCGCCCACAGTGACCTCACCGTGCACGGGAGGCAAGGCCATGGGCGACAAGGCGAACGCACACCCCGGAGCCGCCGGCAGGGCTACGGCGGCCGACCACCCCGCGTCCGTACGGAATGTGGTGCTGGTCGGCCACTCCGGATCGGGCAAGACGACTTTGGTGGAGGCCCTCGCGCTGACCGCGGGGGCGGTGAACAGGGCGGGCCGCGTGGAGGACGGCGGCACCGTCTCCGACTACGACGAGATCGAGCACCGGCAGCAGCGCTCGGTGCAGCTCTCCCTGGTGCCCGTCGACTGGGACGGGTACAAGGTCAATCTTCTGGACACCCCCGGATACGCCGATTTCGTCGGCGAGTTGAGGGCCGGTCTGCGTGCGGCGGACGCGGCCCTCTTCGTCGTCTCGGCCTCCGACGGCGTGGACGGCTCGACCCGCATGGTGTGGGAGGAGTGCGCGGCGGTCGGCATGCCGCGCGCCATCGTCATCACGCATCTGGAGTCGGCGCGCGCGGACTTCGAGTCGATGACCCGGTACTGCGCGGAGGCGTTCGGCGCGGACGATCCCGACGCCGTACTCCCGCTGTACCTGCCGCTGCACGGCGCGCCGGGTCCTGACGGGCACGCGCCCGTGACCGGTCTGGTGGGGCTGCTGTCGCAGAAGCTGTTCGACTACGCGTCCGGGGAGCGCAAGGAGTCCGAGCCCGGGCCCGACCAGGTGCCCGGGATCGAGGAGGCCCGCAACCGGCTGATCGAGGGGATCATCTCGGAGAGCGAGGACGAGACCCTCATGGACCGCTATCTCGGCGGCGAGGACATCGACGTCAAGACGCTCATCGCGGACCTGGAGCGGGCCGTCGCGCGCGGGGTGTTCTTCCCCGTGCTGGCCGCCGCCCCCGCCGCCGAGGGCGCCCGGCAGGGTCTGGGCACGGTCGAGCTGCTTGAGCTGATCACGCGCGGTTTCCCGACCCCGCTGGAGCGCGAGGCGCCCGGGGTCACCACGGTCGACGGCAGGGCGCGGGAGCTCAAGGCGTGCGATCCGAACGGGCCGCTGGTCGCCGAGGTCGTGAAGACCGCCTCCGACCCGTACGTCGGCCGGGTCTCCCTGGTCCGCGTCTTCTCGGGCACCCTGCGCCCGGACCAGACGATCCATGTCTCCGGGCACGGGCTCGCCGACCGCGGGCACGAGGACCACGACGTCGACGAACGCGTCGGCGCCCTGTCCGCGCCCTTCGGCAAACAGCAGCGGGCGCTCACGCACTGCATCGCGGGCGACCTCGCGTGCGTGGCGAAGCTCGGCCGCGCGGAGACCGGGGACACCCTCTCGGCCAAGGACGACCCGCTCCTCATGGAGCCCTGGGAGATGCCCGACCCGCTGCTGCCGCTCGCCATCCAGGCGCACAGCAAGGCGGACGAGGACAAGCTCTCGCAGGGCCTGAGCAGGCTCGTCGCCGAGGACCCGACGATGCGCCTGGAACAGAACCAGGACACCCACCAGGTCGTCCTGTGGTGCCTCGGCGAGGCCCACGCGGACGTCGCGTTGGAGCGGCTGCGCAGTCGCTACGGCGTCCAGGTCGACGTCGTACCGCACAAGGTCTCCCTGCGGGAGACGTTCGCCGCCAAGGCGCAGGGGCGCGGCCGGCATGTCAAACAGTCGGGCGGGCACGGCCAGTTCGCGATCTGCGAGATCGAGGTCGAACCGCTGCCGGGCGGCACGGGCATCGAGTTCGTGGACAAGGTCATCGGCGGCGCGGTGCCGCGGCAGTTCATCCCGTCGGTGGAGAAGGGCGTAAGGGCCCAGGCGGCGAGGGGAGTTGCGGCCGGGCATCCGCTCCTCGACGTACGGATCACGCTGCTCGACGGCAAGGCGCACTCGGTGGACTCCTCGGACGCCGCGTTCCAGACGGCCGGCGCGCTGGCCCTGCGGGAGGCGGCGACCGACGCGAAGATCCATCTCCTGGAGCCGGTGGCCGAAGTGACCGTGCTGGTCGGCGACGACTACGTGGGCGCGGTGATGAGCGACCTGTCCGGGCGCCGCGGCCGGGTGCTCGGCACCGAGCAGACGACCGGCGGGCGCACACTGATCCGGGCCGAGGTGCCCGAGATCGAGATCGGCCGCTACGCCGTCGACCTCCGCTCCCTCTCGCACGGCACGGCACGCTTCAACCGCGCCTACGTCCGGCACGAACCGATGCCTCCGCAGATCGCCGAGCGGATCCGCGAACGGGCGGACGACGCCTAGGAGTTGATATCGAACGGCTCACTCGTGGCTGGCGAGGACCCACAAGTGGCCTAAATGGAACGATCTCTTCCGGGTAGGCGGGCGGTTTGGGCCGTCCGCCTACGGATGTCAGTGATGGCCGATACGCTGATGACCTGATCAACAGGTGTGCGGAGCACGGAAGTCGGGAAAGCCGCAGAAGCGGGAGCAGCGGCGATCGGGGGCAGGAATGACCTTTGACGGCGGTTATGCGGACATCTTCGGACCACAGGTGCCGCGTACGGGCGACGAGGGCCAGACGGCGACCTACGCGCTCGCGTCGGCGGCCTACCGGGACAACCCGGTCGGCGACATCAAGAAGGCCGACAACGAATGGCACCAGACAGGCGTCAACGAGGGCCGCAAGTGGGCGACGATCTTCCGCCCGAACCTCGGTGAGGCGTTCGCCGGAGCCGTCGTGGCCCGCATGCTCGGCCCCGGCCGCAAGCCGCTCATCCAGTCGTTCGGCACCGAGCCGCAGGCCGTCGTCGAACACGCCCTGGCGGCCAACAACATCCGCCGCGCACGGGACAACAGGCTGTCCATGATCATGGTGCTGTGCGGTCTGCTGTTCCTGCCCGGGCTCGTCGTCTGGCTGCTGGTCTTCCAGCTGCGCAGCCTGATCGACAAGCGCACCCAGACGAACAAGAGGGCCGGTGCGATCGCCACGACCCTGCTCGTCGCGGTGGGCGCGGTCGCCGTGATCTTCCTGGTCAAGATGCCCTTCGCGGGCTTCTGGTCCTGGTACGCACGCGCGTGCGTCGTCCTCCCCGTCGTCGGCTGGCTGTGGGCCAAGCAGGTCTGCGAGAACACCGCGAAGGACCTGCGCGGGCGCTGGGACAGCCTGCTCTCCGGCAGCAGCGTCGGCGCCAAGGTCCCCGAGGCGGTGCCGACCAGCCCCGGCGAGACCCAGGCCGAGCAGCTGCGCCAGTCCCTGGCCAAGCTCAGCGCCGAGCAGCAGTCCAACTCGATCTTCTACGCCGGCCCCAAGGGCATCCTCGGCATGGGCACCCGCTGGGGCAGCTGGCAGCTGGCCGAGGACCTGATCGCGCGCGACGAGAACCGGGAGATCCACCCCTTCCGCAGCTGGGACGTCATCCGCAACATCCATGACGACCTGCGCATGCTGGAGCGGAACACGATCAACACCGGCGGCTTCCCGAAGGCGTCGGTACGGCACTGGATCGTCACGCCGGTCGGCGAGGGCGCCAAGGCGGTGTCCCGGCCCGACGGCACGGACGTGGAGGCGTACCAGGTCAAGTCGCACGCGATACAGGACATCTGCAACAAGCAGCAGTTCGGCGCCGGCGACCGGCACTACCTGGGTGTCCAGTGGACGCTCTGGGAAGGGCAGTTGGTCATCACGATGATGATCACAGTGACCGTGCTGCACAAGACACTGCGCATCGAGATCACCGGGCACGCCCTCGGTCCCGTGAACTCACTGTTCACCGGCAAGCCCGAGGCCCCCACGAAGGACGTCCAGAAGACCCTCAAACCGTGGGAGACCCGCAAGGTCAAGCTCCCGCTGGTCCCCGCCGACGAGGTGGTACGGCTCGCCGTCCGCGCCCCGATCACCTGGTACCCGCCGCTGCTGAACTGGCTCGGGGGTTCCATATCCCTGCCCGAGCCCTTCGGCCTGCGGCACGCGTGGGCCGACCAGCCCTGGCGCCACCGCTTCATGGCGGACGACGCGCTGCGCGCCGCGACACCGGTGCTGCGCGTGGTGCACGCCGCGGCGATCCGGGTCCTCGACGAGAACGGCGTGGACACGGAGAAGTTCAGCAGCCGCTCATCGGCCCTCAGCGGAGGCGTGCAGGAGGTGTCACCGAAGAAAGCGGACCTCTACGACGCGTAGCCGACTGAACGATCGCGTGGCTCACGCCGTGGGCCACGCGTCCGCCAGCATCTTCCGTGTGTCCGCGAGGAGTTGGGGCAGCACCTTCGTGTGGCCGACCACCGGCATGAAGTTGGTGTCGCCGCCCCAGCGCGGGACGATGTGCTGGTGCAGATGGGCGGCGATACCCGCGCCCGCCACGCTCCCCTGGTTCATGCCGATGTTGAAGCCGTGGGCGCCGGACGCGGTACGCAGGGCCGTCATCGCCTGCTTGGTGAGCGCCGCGAGCTCCACGGTCTCCGCGTCGGTCAGGTCGGTGTAGTCGGCGACGTGACGGTAGGGCACGACCATCAGATGGCCGCCGTTGTACGGGTACAGATTGAGCACCCCGTACACCAGCTCACCACGCCTGACGATCAGCCCGTCCTCGTCCGATTTCGCCGGAATCGAGCAGAAGGGGCAACCGTCGTCGGCCCCGGGGCCGGTCGGCTTGTTCTCGCCCTGGATGTAGGCCATCCGGTGGGGCGTCCAGAGGCGCTGGAACGCGTCCGGCGTGCCCACTCCGATCTGCTGCTCCGGCTCACTCGTCATGCAAGTCAGCATATGGCTTCGCTCGTTCGCGGCGTGTCGCCGGGGTTGCGCGAAGGGCACCCGCCGCCAAGCTGGACCGATGGACGACGACAGTCGCAAGGCCCGGTGGGAGCGCCGCACCGAGGTTCCGCTCGCCATGGCGTCGATGGTCTACCTCGCCGCGTACGCGGTCCGCATCCTGGCCCACGGCCTGTCCGACGACTGGCAGGACCTCTGCCTCGCCGTGCTGTTCGCCGCCTGGGCGCTCTTCGCCGTCGACTACGCGGTCCGCTGGCGGCTGAGCGGCCAGGGGCTGCGCTTCGTCCGCACCCACTGGCTGGACACCCTGGTGCTGCTCCTGCCACTGCTGCGCCCACTGCGGGTCGTCAAGGTCTACGAGGCCGTACAGCGCCGACACGGACAGCCCCGGCTCGCGCTGCACGCGCGCGTGATCGTCTACGCCGGCCTGTCCACCGTCCTGCTGGGCTTCGCGGGCGCCCTCTCCGTCTACCAGGAGGAACACGCGGCTCCGGGCGCGACGATAAGGACCTTCGGCGACGCCGTCTGGTGGACCTGCGCCACCTTCGCGACCGTCGGCTACGGCGACGTCGCGCCGATCACCCCGCTCGGCCGCCTGATCGCCGTCGGCATGATGGCCATCGGCCTGGCCCTGCTCGGCGCGGTCACCGGAACCTTCGCCTCCTGGCTGCTCCAGGTCTTCGCGCGGGAGGACGACGAGAGGCCCCCGGGGATCTGAACTCCCGAGGGCCTCCCAGAACAACGACAGACTCAGACCTGCGCCCGCTCCGCCACGACCTGCTCGATCTTCGCGATGGCGTCGTCGAACGCGATGCCGTTCTCCTGCGAGCCGTCGCGGTAACGGAAGGACACCGTCCCGCCGTTCATGTCCTCGTCGCCGACGATGACCATGAACGGGACCTTCTGCTTCTGCGCGTTGCGGATCTTCTTCTGCATCCGGTCGGAGGAGGAGTCGACCTCGACACGCAGCCCCTTCTTCTTGGCCGCTACGGCGAACTTCTCCAGGTACTCGACGTGCGCGTCCCCGATCGGGATCCCGACCGCCTGCACCGGCGCCAGCCACGCCGGGAAGGCACCCGCGTAGTGCTCAAGGAGCACCGCGAAGAACCGCTCGATGGACCCGAACAGCGCCCGGTGGATCATGACCGGCCGCTGCTTGGAGCCGTCGGGACCCGTGTACTCCAGGTCGAACCGCTCGGGCAGGTTGAAGTCGAGCTGGACCGTCGACATCTGCCAGGTCCGGCCGATCGCGTCCTTCGTCTGGACGGAGATCTTCGGGCCGTAGAAGGCGGCGCCACCCGGGTCGGGAACGAGCGGCAGCCCCTGCTTCTCGGCGACCTGGCGCAGCGTCTCGGTGGCCTCTTCCCAGACCTCGTCCGAGCCGACGAACTTCTCCGGGTCCTTGGTGGACAGCTCCAGGTAGAAGTCGTTCAGGCCGTAGTCGCGCAGCAGGTTCAGGACGAAGGTGAGTGTCTTGTCGAGCTCGTCGGCCATCTGCTCGCGCGTGCAGTAGATGTGCGCGTCGTCCTGCGTGAAGCCGCGCGCGCGGGTCAGTCCGTGCACGACGCCGGACTTCTCGTACCGGTACACGGTCCCGAACTCGAAGAGGCGCAGCGGCAGTTCACGGTAGGAACGGCCGCGCGCGTCGAAGATCAGGTTGTGCATCGGGCAGTTCATGGGCTTGAGGTAGTAGTCCACGCCCTCGTCGAGCTGCATGGGCGGGTACATGCCGTCGGCGTACCAGTCCAGGTGCCCGGACGTCTCGAAGAGCTTCCCCTTCGTCGCGTGCGGGGTGTAGACGAACTCGTAGCCCTCCTCTTCGTGCCGGCGGCGCGAGTAGTCCTCCATGACCCGGCGGACGACGCCGCCCTTGGGGTGGAAGACGGCGAGGCCGGAGCCGATCTGCTCGGGGATCGAGAACAGGTCGAGCTCGTTGCCCAGCTTGCGGTGGTCGCGCTTCTCGGCCTCGATCAGGAAGTCGAGGTGCGCCTTCAGCTCCTCCTTGGAGGGCCAGGCGGTGCCGTAGATGCGCTGGAGCATCGGGTTCTTCTCGCTGCCGCGCCAGTACGCGGCGGCGTTGCGCATCAGCTTGAACGCCGGGATGTTGCGGGTGGTGGGCAGGTGGGGGCCTCGGCAGAGGTCCTTCCAGCACAGGTCGCCGGTCTTGGCGTCGAGGTTGTCGTAGATCGTCAGCTCGCCGCCGCCGACCTCGACGTCCGCGCCGTCGTCGGTCGAGGCGGAGCCCTTGATGCCGATGAGTTCGAGCTTGTACGGCTCGTTCGCCAGCTCCTCGCGGGCGTCCTCGTCGGTCACCACGCGCCGTGAGAAACGCTGGCCGCGCTTCTGGATCTCCTGCATCTTCTTCTCGACGGCCTTGAGATCCTCGGGCGTGAACGGCCGCTCGACGTCGAAGTCGTAGTAGAAGCCGTCCTTGACCGGCGGGCCGATACCGAGCTTGGCCTCGGGGAACAGCTCCTGCACGGCCTGCGCCATGACGTGCGCGGTGGAGTGGCGCAGGATGTTCAGGCCGTCGGCGGAGGAGATCTCGACGCCCTCGACCTCGTCACCCTCGGAGACGACGTAGGCCAGGTCCTTGAGCTCTCCGGCCACGCGCGCGGCGATGATCGAGCGCTCGCCGGCGAAGAGCTCGGCGGCCGTCGTGCCCGTCGTCACCGTGCGCTCTTCCCGCTCGGAATCGCGTTGGATGATCACGCGGACGTCTGACACCGGTCTCTCCTGACTGCGGGGTGGATGCGGCGCCATACCGTGAGCGCGCGCAATAGGGGATCGTACCGACCCTACGGGGCCCACCGCGAAACGGTTGCCGCGCTCCCCCTCCCTCAGTCCTCCCCGCTGCACGCCTCCTCGAAGAAGTCGAGGTTCTCCTGGAGGGACTTCATCAGCCGGTCCCGCTCCGCCTCGTCCACCTGCACGGGTACGACCCCGGAGGCGCCGGTCAGCCTGCGGAAGCCGCCCCGGCTCTCCAGCCGGCCGTGCACCCGCACCGGGAGCCCGACCAGGTGGGCATGACCCGCTATCCGGTACGACTCCTCGTCCAGCGACATTCGAACGTGCCCGACCTCGGCGCCTGCGATCACCTGCATCCGTACGGTGCCCTCGCCGCGCGGCCCCGACCTGCGCATCCGCACCACCGAGCCGGTGATGCGCACCGGCATGGCCGGTTCCTCGCGGAGATAGCGGGCGCCGGCCGCGCGCAGCACGGGCAGGTCGCCGGGCGAGAACTCGACGGCCTCGGCGGGGGCGGCACAGCCCTCGGGGACGCCCG
>NZ_JAWOAI010000114.1:0-21987 GCF_033194735.1 Streptomyces sp. W16 | reverse complement strand
CGGGCTCGGGGTGTCGGCGGCGGCCTTCATCGGCGCGGTGGTCGCGGGCGCGCTGGTCTTCGCCCTCGGACAGCGGCGGGGCCGACTCGCGCCGACCCGACTGGTGTTGGCGGGGGTCGCCGTCGGCTATGTCTTCCTCTCGGCGACCAGCTTCGTCCAACTCCAGGCGACGCCCACCGAGTTGCGCACGGTCATGTTCTGGATGCTCGGCAGCGTCGCAGGCGCCCAGTGGGACCAACTCCCCACGGTCACCGTGGTCGTGCTCGTCACCACCGCCCTCCTGGCGCTCTTCGGACGGCGGCTCAACGTCCTGCTGGCCGGCGACGAGTCCGCCACCGCGCTCGGCGTCGACGTCAACCGGCTGCGCGCCGTGCTCCTCGTGCTCAGCGCGCTGCTGACCGGAACCGTCATCGCCGTCGCCGGCAGCATCGGCTTCGTCGGCCTGATGATCCCGCACCTCGTCCGCCTCACCACCGGTGCCGACCACCGCCGACTCCTGCCCCTGACGGCCTTGTTGGGCTCGGTCTACCTGGTCCTCGTCGACCTGCTCTCCCGCACCCTCGACCGCCCCAACGAACTGCCACTCGGCATCCTCACCGCCCTCCTCGGCGCCCCCTTCTTCCTGTGGCTGCTGCGCCACAACAAGGGTCTGGACTGAAGCCCCATGAAACTCACCGTCGAACAACTCCACATCACCCTGGACCGCAGCCCGATCCTGCACGGCGTGAGCCTTGAAGCACACAAGGGCGACATCGTCGGCCTCGTCGGTCCCAACGGCAGCGGCAAGTCGACCCTGCTGCGCGCCGTCTACCGCTCGCTCCGCCCGGCGGGCGGAGTCGTGAGGGTCGGCGAGGACGACGTATGGACGCTGTCCGCCCGCGCCGCTGCCCGCCGTACGGCCGCGGTCCTCCAGGACGCCACCGGCAACACCACCGGCCTGACCGTGGCGGAGATCGTCGCCCTGGGCCGCGCCCCGCACCACGGCCTGCTGGGCCGTGACGGCACCGAGGACCACAGGGCGGTACAGGAAGCCATCGACCAGTGCGGCGTACGCCCCTACGCGGACCGCGACTATGCCTCACTGTCCGGCGGCGAACGCCAACGCGTCCTGCTGGCAAGGGCGTTGGCCCAGAACGCGCGACTCCTCGTCCTGGACGAACTCACCAACCACCTCGACATCCGTGCCCGCTTCGAGCTGCTGGACCTGATCCGCGCCACCGGCATCACCACGCTCGCGGTCCTCCACGACCTCGACCTGGCCGCCCGACTCTGCGACCACCTCGCCGTCCTGCACGAGGGAGCGGTGGTGGCCGCCGGGCCGGTACTGGACGTGCTGACCCCGCAGACCCTCCGGGATGTGTTCGGCGTACGGGCGAGCGCCGAGCGGCACGCCGACGGCGTCATCCGCATCACCTACGACGCCCAGCCGCTCGCCCGCGACGAGACGGCGGCGGCCCTCTCTCCAATAGAAGTCGGACGGGATTCCCGTTGAGTTCCGGGCTTTTGCTGTGGCCTGGGTCACATGCTGTGGGTTGAGTGTGGTGCGCTATGGGTTTGCTTACCCACACGTGACATTGGGTTTCTTGGTGCCAGGATGAGGCGCCATGAGACCAGGACGGTGTTCCCGCGCGATACGCGCCGCGGTGTTCGCGGCCGTCTGCGTGGTGCTCGCCTCCCTGGGGCACGTCATGATGTCCGGGAACCACGTGCCCACGTGGGCACTGTCCGCCGGACTGGCCGTCACCGGCGCCGCGGGCTGGTGTCTGGCAGGCCGTGAGCGCGGTCTCCCGCTGATCCTGACGGTCGTGCTCACCGCCCAGACGATGCTCCACGCGGCGTTCTCGCTCGCCCAGTCGGCGTCCGGCGAATCGGCCTCCGCGAACACGGACATGACCATGGGCTCGATGCGGCCGGGCTCCATGGACATGGGGACATCGTCGGCCGGCGGTACGCCCTCGACCGGCATGCTCCTCGCCCACCTGTTCGCCGCCCTGCTCTGCGGGCTCTGGCTGGCCCACGGCGAGAAGGCCGCGTTCCGCATCCTGCGCGTCGTCGTCGGCCGGCTGGCGGCTCCGCTACGACTGCTGCTGGCACTGCCCGCGCCCGTGGACCGCCCGCGCCTCCGCGGGCGTCGCATCCACTCGGACCGGGCACCGCACTCCCTCCTCCTGGTCCACTCGATCACCTCCCGGGGCCCGCCCGCGCGGACCGCTGTCGTCTGAGACAGCCGGTACCCCGAGGCCGCCCGTACGGCGCGCCTCCGGCCCCGGTCGTACGTCCGCGCAAGCGCCGTACGACCGTCCCTCCCCGCTCACCGGACCGCCCGTGTTTCCGCGTGCCCAGGTCCGGATCACGGATGACCGAGAAGGACACCAGGTGATCACTCCTGCCCTGCCCGCTCCGCGCGGCAAAGGCGAGAAGAAGTCGGCATCTCTCGACGAGTCGATAACCGCGTGGGCACTCGCTGCCCGCGGCGGTGACGCGGACGCGGTCGAGCACTTCGTCCGGGCCTTACAACGCGACGTCCAGCGGTACGTCGCTCATCTCTGCGGCGATCCGCAGGCCGCCGACGACCTGGTACAGGACACGTTCCTGCGTGCGCTCGGCAGCCTGCACCGCTTCGAGGGGCGTTCCTCGGCGCGCTCCTGGCTGCTGTCGATCGCCCGCCGGGCCGTCATCGACAGCTACCGGCACGCCGCCGCGAGACCCCGCCTGTCCGACGTACCGGACTGGCGGCTGGCGATCGAACTGGCCCAGCCGATCGACCTGCCCGGTTTCGAGGACGGCGTCGCGCTCCTCGACCTCCTGGCGTCGCTGCCGGACGAGCGCCGCGAAGCCTTCGTCCTCACCCAGATGCTCGGCATGCCCTACGCGGAGGCCGCCGAGGCGAGCGACTGCCCGATCGGCACGGTCCGCTCCCGCGTGGCGCGGGCCCGGGCGACCTTGACGGATCTGCTTGCCGAGGCCGACGAGCCGGCCGTAGCGACGGTCTGAGTGCTGTGTGGGGTGGCGGGCAGCGGCACTTGGCTGGGTGCTGAGGATCTGTGCGAGCAGGCACCAGAGCGTCGACACGATGTCGATGTGGCTCTCCGCGATTTCCGCGTTCGTGTCGGTCTGCGCCTTCGCAGCCGACCTGCTGCGCGAGCCGGCGGACGCCCCGGCGGGCGCCGACCGGCGGCGGAGGGCGGCAGACGAACTCGCTTCGGCGGTCCAGGCCCAGTGGGCGTCGGAAGCCCGGGCAGACTCGTCGTGCTTGGCGAACCGGGCGCCGGGAAGACCATTCTCGCCGTACGGCGCGCTACACGACCTTGGGCTTTTCGAGCATGGAGCCGACGTTGTGGTAGAACACCCGATTCTCGACGATCTTGCCGTCCCTGAGGGTGAATTGTTCGATGAAGTGGGTCAGCTCTCCGGTCGTGACGTCCTTGATGCCGACGCACGCGGCGACGCGGTCGCCGTCGGCGATGGTGTAGTGCACCGTGATCGAGGAGACCTCGATGTAGTGCGGCAGGACTTGGGCGAGGCCGAGGAATTCGTCCTTGCCGTGGTAGGCCTTTCCGAAGGGCAGGAACACCGGCTCGATGACCGCGACGTCCTCGGACAGAAAGGAGAAGACTCCCTCCACGTCGCCGCGGTTCGCCGCTGCGAACATGCCTTCTACGATCGCGCGGTTCTGCTCGGTCAGTGATGTGGCTGTGGACATGGCGTATCTCCTCTGGGGCGGTGAAGGTGGTTCAGCGGTCGATCGTCGACTCGTTGAAGTCGTCGTGTCGGGCGCCGGTGGCCGGCGTGAGGGTGTCGAGCCGCTGCAACTGGTCGGCGGTCAGGGTGACGCCGTCGGCGGCGGCGTTCTCCTCGACGCGAGCCACTCGCCGACTGCCGGGGATCGGGGCGATGTCCCCGCCCTGGGCCACCAGCCAGGCCAGCGCGATCTGCGCCGGGGTGGCACCGACCTCGGCCGCGATGTTCCGTACTTCTTCCACCAGTTGCAGGTTCTGGTGGAAGGCCTCGCCGATGAAGCGCGGACTGGTCTTGCGCCAGTCGCCGTCGGGAATCTCCTCCGGCGAGCGGATCTGGCCGGTCAGGAACCCGTGCCCGAGCGGCGCGTAGGGGACGAGGCCGATGCCCAACTCGCGCAGCAGGGGCAGCAGTTCGTCCTCGACGTCGCGGGTCCACAGGGAGTACTCGGTCTGCAGCGCGGAGATCGGGTGCACGGCGTGGGCGCGGCGGATCGTGTCCGGCGAGGCCTCGGACAGGCCGATGTTCAGGACCTTGCCTTCGGCGACCAGCTCGGCCGCGGTGCCGATGGTCTCCTCGATGGGGGTGTTCTGGTCGACGCGGTGCTGGTAGCAGAGGTCGATCCGGTCGGTGCGCAGTCGCTTCAGGGAGCCCTCGACGGCGGTGCGGATGTTGGCAGGACTGCTGTCGAACAGGCCGGTTCCGTCCCCGGCATGGGACAGGATGCCGAACTTCGTGGCGAGGACGACCTGGTCGCGACGCCCCTCCAGCGCCTGACCGACGACCTCCTCGCTGTGGTACGGCCCGTAGCTCTCAGCGGTGTCGATGTGGGTGACGCCGAGGTCGAGCGCGCGATGGACGGCGCGGATCGATTCGGCGTCGTCCAGGCCGCCGCCGGAGAGGAGGGTGCCGGCCATGGACATGGCACCCAGGCCGATCCGGGAAACCCGCAGGTTCCCCAGCATGGCGTGCTGCATCAGAGAACTCGTTTCTCGTCGAGAGTATCGAAAGAAGGCGCATCAGGGGGGAGAGGCGAGGGCCGACGTCCGTGGCAGCCGGGCGCCGTTCTCGATCTCGCCGACATCCAGCCAACATCGGTTCACCGCATGCCGACAGGCACTGCGGAAAGGGGTACTCACAGGGACCCCTTCCGGCATGCGGGCCAGGCCTACCCTTGATCCCATGGACGAGAAGGAGGCCGCACGGGCGGCGGTCCGCGAGTTCCTCACCACCCGCCGCGCCCGGGTCACCCCAACCGACGCGGGCCTTCCTCCGCAGGGCACCCGCCGTCGGGTCAAGGGCCTGCGCCGGGAGGAGGTCGCGTTGCTCGCCGGGGTCAGCCCGGAGTACTACGTGCGGCTCGAACGCGGCCAGGCAACCGGGCCCTCCGCCGGAGTCGTCGACGCCGTCGCCGGCGTCCTGCGCCTGGACGAGGACGAACGAGCTCACCTCGGCCGGCTGCTCGCCGCCCTGACGCCCGCGGCCCGCAAGCGGAGCCGCCGTGCGGCGAAAGACCTGGTCACCCCCGGAATCCGGGTGCTGTTGGACTCCATGGACCACCTACCCGCAGTGGTCTTCAACGGCCGGTTCGACATCCTCGCGGCCAACACACTGGGGCGCGCACTCCTCGCACCCGCGTTCGCCCTGCCCGGACGGACGAACAGCGCCCGTTTCCTCTTCCTCGACGAGCCCGGTGCCCGGGACCTGTTCCCCGAGTGGGACCGGATCACGGCCGACACCGTGGCGATGCTGCGCATCGAGGCAGGCCGGCACCCCGACGACCCCGACCTGACCGAACTGATCGGAGAACTCGCGACCCGCAGCACGGAATTCCGGACGCGCTGGGCGACCAACGACGTACGAACCCCCCGAGCCGGCGCGAAGACGTTCCGGCACCCACTCATCGGCGAGATCACACTGCCCTACGAGACCCTCCGCATCGACGCTGTCTCCAGCCAGATCCTCAGCGTCTACACGCCCCGACCCGGCACCCCCGAAGCCGACGCGATCCGACTCCTGGCCAGCTGGAACGCCGACAACCAACGGAACAGCGACCCGGCACCAGGAACACGACCGGAATCCCGATGACCACCTTGATCTCCAACGGGATCGGCACCGTTCACGGTGGCGGCGGACGAGCCCGGCGAGGTGGTACGGCTCAGTGCACGGAGAACCCGCCGTCGACGAAGAGCGACTGCCCGGTGACATAGGCGGAGGCACGGCTCGCCAGGAACACGGCGGCGCCCGCGAAGTCCTCGGCAAGTCCGTTGCGCCCGACCATCGTTCGGGCGGCCAGCGCCGCCACCTTCTCCGGGTCGTCCGACAGCCGCGCGTTGAGCGGCGTCATCACGAACCCCGGCACCAGCGTGTTGCAGGTGACGCCGTACGGCGACCACGCCTCGGCCTGCGACCGGGCCAGCGACTCCAGCGCGCCCTTGGACACCCCGTAGGCGCCGCTCTGCACGAACGCGCGATGCGCCTGCTGGGAGGTGATGTGGATGATCCGCCCGAAGCCCCGCTCGGCCATCCCGGGACCGAAGCGCTGGCCCAGGAGGTAGGGCGCCTCCAGGTTCACCGCCATCGTGGTGTCCCACACGTCCTCGCCCAACTCGCCCATCGGCGGCCGGAGGTTGATCCCGGCGCTGTTCACGAGAATGTCCGGCTCACCGAACGTCCCGGCCGCAGCCTCCGCCGCCGCACGCACCCCGTCACGCGTCCCCAGATCACCGCTCACCCACGCCGCCCGGCACCCCTCCGCCACCAACTCGTCGACGGTGGCGGCCAGTTCCTCCTCTTTACGGGCCACTACGACGACCCGTGCCCCAGCCCGCGCGAGTGCCCCGGCGACAGCCCGGCCGATGCCGGAACTGCCGCCCGTCACCACGGCCACCCGGCCGTCCAGCGAGAACATGTCGAAGAGATAGTCGCGAGAGATCATCCCCGCAGCCTAGGTGCCCGCCCCCGCGATCCGGTCCCGAGGACGGGCACCTCGCACGGATGGCACCAACTAGGTACCATCGACGTATGCCATCGCTGAATGTGTCCTTCACCGAAGAGGAACTCGACGGAGTGCGCGCCGCCGCCGCGGCCGAGGGGAAGAGCCTCAAGCAGTACCTGCACGACCTCGGCGTCCGTGAGATGCAGCGCGGCCGGTTCGTCGCCGGAGCGTCCGAGTGGGCCGAGCGGTTGCGCGGCGAGTTCGACGACGCCTTCCCCGAAGAGGTGCCGCCCTCCGAGCGCGGTGGGGCCGCGGCCGCCTGATGCACCTGTACATCGACGTCTCCTGGCTGCTCGACGTCCAGGAGGCCGCCCTCTCCGACGAGGACATGTCGGTCTCGGACTACTCCGCGCTCGTGGCCGCCGTAGCCCGCCACAAGACCAAGTTGCCGACCCTCGCCGCCGCCGACCCGGACGCCGCCTGGCGGGCCGCCGCCCTCATGCACACCATCGTGCGCCTGGAGCCGCTCCCGCACCGCAACAGCCTGTACGCCGCGTTCGTCGCCGCCCAGTACATGGGCCAGTCCGGCGAGGGCATCGACCCGCCCTACGGCGCCCTCTCCGAGCTCGTCCGCAAGATCCGCGACACCCGTGTCGGCGTCGTGGCCGTCGCCGACCAGCTGCGCTCCTGGAAGGTCTGACCTGGTCCTTCCCAGTCCTCGTGACCGGGTGGCCGTACCTCTGCGTACGCTGTTGCCGTGTCAGCCGCCCGCCTCCGCCGTGTCGCCGTCCTCGTTCTCGAAGGCGCCAAACCGCTCGACGTCGGTATCCCCGCGCAGGTCTTCTCGACGCGGGCGAGCATGCCCTACGAGGTGCGGCTGTGCGGTGCGGCTCCCGGTCTGGTGACCGGTGGTGACGGCCTGTCGTACCACGTCGCCGACGGCCTCGACGCGCTGGCCTGGGCCGATATCGTCTTCGTCCCCGGCTATCGGTTCCCGGACCGTGAGGACCCGCCGCAGGCCGTCCTCGACGCACTGATCACCGCCCACGACCGGGGCGCACGGCTCGCCGCGATCTCCACGGGGGCCTTCGCGCTCGCCGCCACCGGGCTGCTCGACGGCAAGCGAGCGACGACCCACTGGCACTACACACGGGCACTCGCGGCCAAGTACCCGCTCGTCAAAGTTGACGAGAACGTCCTGTTCGTCGACGAGGGCAGCATGCTGACCTCGGCCGGCGCCGCCTCCGGCATCGACCTCTGCCTGCACATCCTGCGCAGCGACCTCGGAGTGGCCGCGTCCAACCACGCGGCCCGGCGCCTGGTCGCGGCCCCCTACCGCAGCGGCGGCCAGGCGCAGTACGTCCCGCGCAGTGTGCCCGAGCCGCTCGGCGAAAGGTTCGCCGCCACCCGCGAGTGGGCGCTGCACCGGCTCGACGAGCCCCTCACCCTCGAAACACTGGCCCGACAGGCCGCGGTCTCACCGCGTACGTTCTCGCGGCGCTTCGTCGACGAGACCGGCTACACGCCGATGCAGTGGGTCATGCGCGCCCGCATCGACATGGCCCGCGAACTGCTCGAACGGTCCGAGCGAAGCGTCGAGCAGATCGCCGCCGACGTCGGCCTCGGCACCGGCGCGAACCTCCGGCTGCACTTCCACCGCCTGCTGGGCACCACACCGAGCGAGTACCGGCGCACCTTCGCCCAGGGGGAGTAGCCGCAGCCCCGAGCCCCGGCCATGAGCGAAAGCCCTGGGACGGCCTTTGGCGAAATCCTTTTGAACCGTGGCGATCACGCCACTGTCACCGACGGTTGCCGCGCGGGAGCCTGGTGTGGAACCGAAGGGACTTCACTTATGACTCGCATCGCCATCAATGGATTCGGCCGCATCGGACGCAATGTGCTGCGCGCCCTGCTCGAACGGGACAGCGACCTCGAAGTCGTCGCCGTCAACGACCTGACGGAGCCCGCCACCCTGGCCCGTCTGCTCGCCTTCGACACGACGTCCGGCCGGCTCGGCCGCCCCGTCTCCGTCGACGGGGACACCCTTGTCGTCGACGGCCGGCGCATCAAGGTGCTCGCCGAGCGCGAACCGGCGGACCTGCCCTGGGCCGAGCTGAATGTCGATCTCGTCCTTGAGGCCACGGGCCGTTTCACATCCGCCAAGGCCGCCCGCGTCCACCTCGACGCGGGCGCGCGCAAGGTGCTCGTCAGCGCGCCCTCGGACGGTGCCGACGTCACGCTCGCCTTCGGGGTGAACAACGACGCCTACGACCCTGCCGCGCACACGATCGTCTCGAACGCCTCCTGCACGACCAACGCGCTGGCGCCACTGGCCGCGGTGCTCGACGAACTCGCCGGTATCGAGCACGGCTTCATGACCACGGTGCACGCCTACACGCAGGAGCAGAACCTCCAGGACGGCCCGCACCGCGATGCCCGCCGTGCCCGTGCCGCCGCGGTCAACATCGTGCCGACCACGACGGGAGCCGCCAAGGCGATCGGCCACGTCCTGCCGAACCTCGACGGCAAGCTGTCGGGCGACTCGATCCGGGTGCCCGTACCGGTGGGCTCGATCGTCGAGCTCAACACCACGGTCTCCCGCGACGTGACCCGAGAAGAGGTGCTGGCGGCCTACCGCACCGCGGCCGAGGGGCCCCTCGCGGGCGTCCTGGAGTACTCGGAGGACGCGCTCGTCTCCTCCGACATCACAGGCAACCCGGCCTCGTCGATCTTCGACTCGGCCCTCACCCGCGTCGACGGTCGCCATGTGAAGGTCGTCGCCTGGTACGACAACGAGTGGGGCTTCTCCAACCGGGTGATCGACAGCCTGGAACTCCTCGCCGCCGGCTGACTGACCACGTGGGGTGGAAGGCGGGTGACCGCTGTCCGCCGGCGTGGCCGGTGCTGCCGTAGTGTCTGGCCATGCCCGAGTCGCCCCACCCCGATCCGCTCGCGCCCGCTGTGCCCCGCCGAGCCCGTGAACTCGGGCTCGGCGCAGGTGACTTGCCCACGGGGACGCACAACGCGATCACGGACGTGCCCGGCATCCGTGTCGGGCACACCACACTGATCCGCCCGCCGCACGTGCACAGCGGCGTCACCGCAGTCGTGCCCGACGGAGTGGGACCAGCCGGCCCGTTGCCCGCCGGGGTGTTCGCGGGCAACGGCTACGGCAAACTCCTCGGCACCACGCAGATCGCCGAATTCGGCGCGCTCGAAACCCCGGTGCTGCTCACGTCGACCCTGTCCGCCTTCCGGGTCGCGGACGCCCTGGTCGGCTGGGTCCTGGAACGGCCCGAGGCGGCGGACGCCCGGAGCGTGAACCCGGTGGTGGGGGAGTGCAACGACGGCCTCCTGTCCGACATCCGGTCGCGTCCGGTCCGCGAGGAACACGTCCGCGCCGCACTCGACACCGCGTCCGCCGGGCCGGTCGCCGAGGGCTCGGTGGGCGCGGGCACCGGCATGACCGCGCTCGGTTTCAAGGCCGGCATCGGCACCTCGTCGCGACGCGTACCGCTCGCGGGCCGGGAGACGACGCTCGGGGTGCTGGTGCAGGCCAACTTCGCCGGCACACTGCGGGTACGGGGCCGTACGGTCACTCCCGCCGACGTGGGCGTCCCCATCGAGGAATCCGGTCCCGGCCCGGAGAGCGGCTCCTGCATGATCGTCGTTGCCACCGACGCGCCCCTGGACGCCCGCCAGCTCACCCGACTCGCCCGCCGCGCCGTCTACGCGCTGGCCAGGGTCGGCGCCGGTTACGGCCACGGCAGCGGCGACTACGGCCTCGCGTTCGGCACCCGTCCCCTGGGCACGCCCGCCGGACCCCCGGTGGTGCCCGATGCCGGGCTCGACGTCCTCTTTGGCGCGGTGCTGGACGCCGTGGAAGAGGCGGTTCTGAACTCGCTGTTGACCTCGACCCCGGTGACGGGGCCGCGCGGGCACACCCGTTGTCCGTTGCCTGCGGCAGCGCTTCTCAGTCTGCTGGGGTGAGGGTGCGCTCGTACCAAGTGCCCTGCTTGCCGCCGATCTCGGCCGGGAGCGCCGGGCCCACCGGGACGAACCCGGCCTTGGCCAGCACCTTCCGGGACGCGGTGTTGGCGTCAGCGGTGGCCGCCCGGAGCGTACGCAGACCGTGGCGTGTCGCCGCCAGCCGGCACAGTTCCCCGACGGTCGCGGTCGCCACGCCCTGCCCGGCGACGTGCTGCGCCACCCGGTAGCCGAGGTCGGCGGTACCGCCTTCGACGAGGTCGAACAGGTTGAACCTGCCGAGCACCGAGCCGTCCTCGGCGACGAGCACATGGAAGGCGCAGACTCCGGCCTCCTGCTCGGCCAGCAGGGCGTCGTACCGGTCGGCGAAGTGCGCGAAGTAGTCGTCACCGCGGTCGGAGACGGAGACGGCGAAGTAGGCGCGGTTCGCCAGCTCGAAGGCCAGGACCGCCGGGGCGTGATCGGCGCGCAGCCGCTGCAACTCGGGCACGGCCCGACCCTACCCAGGCGGGCCACCGGCGGGGCAAGTCACTTTCTGACGAGGAAGCAGGTCCCGTTCGCGTTCCGTATCTCCGGCACACCCAGGTAGGCGAGGTCCTGTACGAAGCGCTGCCGTGACACCGGGATGTCGCCGGCCGAGTACAGATAGTCCGAGTACATGCGCTCGGTGGGCTCCTGACCCGACCAGGTCAGCTCTTCGGTCAACCAGCGGATCACCCCGGGATCGACCGGGCGGACCGCACCGGGTTCGAAGGTGGCGTGCATCTCCCAGACGAGGATCTCCGCGGGCCCGGTCGCGCCGACCCGGTGTCCACCCGTGGCGGTGAAGCGCACGGCGTCGCCCTCGTCGAGCCTGCCGGTGCCCTCCAGTTCCACCGAGCCGCGGGCGACGAACAGGTGCAGACACGGCGCCTCGGGCAGGAGCACCTGCTGCCCGGGCCGCAGCCGCGCCGCGTACAGCGCGGCATGCCGGTTCCGGATCCGGATGGCGCTCGTGTCCTTCCCGGTCCATGCCGGACGCCACCGTCACCAGCCCGCCGGACAGCAACTCGCCGTCGTTTTCCAGCTGTTCGTAGCCCGGAGCGACTGGGCCGGCCCGGGGTAGATCACACCGGAGTGGCCGCCGGAGTCCTGATGGACCAGCGAGCCCTGGAGAACCCAGGTGACGATCTCCATGTCCTGGTGCGGATGGGTGTCGAAACCCGTGCCCGGCTGCACCAGGTCCTTGTTGTGGACCAGCAGCAGACCATGGTGAGTGTTGGCCGGATCCGGCTGATGGGTGCCCAGGGAGAACGAGTGCTTGGAGTCGAGCCAGGACAACCGACTCGCAGGCCGCCCGCCGGCTGACCGCCAGGCTTCCGTGGGCCCTCGACGCCCGGTTGCAGCGCGATGCCGGGCTGAGCATGGTCGAGTACATGAGCATGGCCATGCTGGCCGAGGCTCCCGAGCGGACCCTGCGCATGAGCGTGCTGGCCGAGCACACCAACTCGTCGCTGTCCCGGCTTTCGCACCTGGTGAAACGGCTGGAAAGCCGGTGCGGAAGCTGGAGTCCGCCGCACCCGGGCATGTGGCCCACGTGCGTCACCTGGTGGTCGACAACCTGCCCGGCGAGCGCCTGCGCCGCCTCGGCCGGGACGCCGAGCGAATCCTGCAACGCATCGACTCGCCCGTGCGCTGACGGTCGCCCGAGGTCAGGCGTCCGAGCTGCCTGACATTCCGAGACGGTGGTCTCTCGGGCTCGTCAGTCACTTGAGCATTGAAGTCATTGAGTGCGCCTGCCGTCGTCAGGCAACCCGGCCGGGCGGTCGATGACCGCCCATGACCGCGGGGGCCTGCGCCTCAGCTGGGCTCCAGCCCCGCGTCCCGCGCCAGCAGCGCGGCCTGCACCCGATTCTCGCACCGCAGCTTCGTCAGGATCCGGCTGACGTATGTCTTCACCGTCGCCTCGCTCACATGGATCCGGTCGCCCGCGTCGGCGTTCGACAAGCCCTCACCGAGCAGCGCGAGCACCTCCAGTTCACGGGTGCTCAGTGTCTCCAGACGCCGCCGCGCCTCCTCGCCACGCGCCGCGGTCTGCCCCGAGGCGAGGGAGTCGACCACATGGCGGGTGGCGGCCGGCGAAAGATACGCGTCCCCGGCCGCAGCCGCCCGCACCGCCTGGATCAGCTCGGCCGGCGCCGAGTCCTTCAGCAGGAACCCGGCGCCACCCTGGCTCAGCGCCCGCAGTACGTTCTCCCGCTCGCCGAACGTCGTCAGGATCAGCGGACGTACGGCCGGTGCCGCCCGCCGGAGTTCGGCCAGTGCGGACAACCCGTCCAGCACGGGCATCTGGATGTCCAGCAGCGCCACGTCGACGGAGTGAGCGCGGACCAGGTCGACGGCCTCGCGGCCGTTGGCCGCCTCCGCCACGACGTCGATGTCGTCGGCGGACGTGAGGATCATCCGGATGCCCGCCCGGATGAGCGGTTCGTCATCCGCGACGAGGACTCTGATCACAACTCTCCTGCAGGACGTGTGGTGAAGGTCGCTACTTGACCAAGTAGGCCTTTTTCTCGATCAGTTTGCCGTCCTTGAAGCAGAAGCGGTAGGCGGGCATCTTGTCGCCCTCGTTCGGCCACTCCTCCGTCGACAGGTAGGTCGCGCACGTCGCTCCCCGCGGCACGGCGGGCCTCTGATCGTCGTCTATGACCCCGGCCAGGAACGACTTACCGTGCGGCAACCTGTCCCGCACGGCCGTCTCGGTGTCTCCGACCTTCACGGAGTTGTAGACGGACGGCTCGATCATGAGCTTGTCGGACTCCTTCTCCACCAGGTTGACGACCAGCACGACGGCCAGTACCCCGAGAACCAGGAAGGTCACCACTGCGGCACTGCATCCGATCACGAGGCCTTTCCTCTTGCGTCCCATGGCGATGTCGAACTCCTTCTGCCTGTCCGGCGCACCGGACCAGTCGATGTCCGCACCACCGTCGCCGGGCACCACCCCTTCGCTCTGCCCCCGGAAGTCGTCCGCACCATCGACGAAGGTCGTTCCTTGCCGCTCCGGGTCCGCTCGCCGCTGGTCCCCGCCCGGCGTGCCCGCCGGCGGGCCGTACGGCAGCACGCCCGCGACACGGAACCCGCCCTCGGCCGTGGAGCCCGTATGCACCATGCCGCCGACCAGTCGGGCCCGCTCCTGAAGGCCGGTGAGGCCCTGCCCGCCGCTGACCACGGTGTGCCGTCCGCCACCGGTCGTCACGGGTATCGGCCCATTGGCGACCTCGACCACCAGGGAGTCGGGCTCGTACCGCAACTCGACGGCGATCGAGGCCCCCGGTGCGTGCTTCAGGGCGTTGGTCAGCGCCTCCTGCACGATCCGGTAGGCCGCGTGGTCGGCGGCGGGGGTCAGTGGCCGTGCGTCGCCCGTCAGCCGTAGCTCCACGACCGAACGTGGGCTCCGGGATGCCGCCACCAGGTCGGCTATCCCCGCCACACCCCTGGCCGCGGGCTCCGGGTCGGCCTCGTGCTCCCGGGCCCGGTCCGGAGTGCCGTCGTGCAGGATGCCGACGGCCTCGCGCAGCTCGTGCATCGCGGCCACGGACGCCTCCCGGAGGACGCCGACCACCTCGCGCTGTCCGTCCGTCAGGTCCCGGTCCACCTCCAGAGCGCCCGTGTGGACGGCGATCAGCGCCAGTTGGTGGCCGAGGCTGTCGTGCATGTCCTGCGCGATGCGCTGCCGCTCGCGCAGGCGCGCGTGGGACGCGATGATCTCGCGTTCACGCAGCAGTTGGGCGTTGTGCTCGTGCAACGCGTGCACGAGCCTGCGCCGTTGAGCGCGATAGCGACTGGTGAGACCGGGCACGACCGTGGTCGTCACGAACGCGAGCGTGGTGAACACCAGCGTCTGCGCCGTGGCCAGGCCGAGTGGCTCCTGGCGGACGGCCAGTCCCGCGTAGAGGACGTAGGTGGTCCCGAACAGTGCGAGCGCCCGCCGAGGCGCCTCGATCCGCGCCCCCGCCGACCAGCTCACGGCTATCAGCACGAGCCCGAAACTGCCTAGCGCACCGGCGATAGCGCCCGTGAGTACCAGCACGGTCGCCGGGAAGGACCGCCGCAGCAGCGAGAGCACGATGGCGGTCACCGCCGCGGCGATCATCAGCGGCACGCCCTCGCCGATGAAACTCACCGACCCGACCAGGCCCAGCACGAGGGCCAGTACGGTTTCGCCGACGATCTGCCGCCTGGACCACAGATGTGCCGCACTCAGCTGCTTCCGGACCTCGCGCGCCTTCGTCTTCACGTCCACGCGCCAAAGGTAGACATCATCGCCCGCGCGCACAGCATCCGTTCGTCGCAACCAAGAGCGACCAAAGTCGTACGGCGGCCCGCAGGCGGGCGGGCTCGGGCGCGCGGTGTCCGCGAGTCCGTCAGCCGTTGTCGCTGAAGGACTTGATCTGGCACTCGACCTTGTACTTGTCGTAGTCGGGCAGGTTCATGCTGTCACCGCTGACCAGTCCCCAATTCCCGTCGGAGACAACGCTCTTGATCCCGTGACCGTTCATGCACTCCACCATGGCCCGCACCCCGTCGCCGTAGCGGGGATTCATCGCCGGGTCCATCTCCGCCGGCTGGAGCGGGTATTTCGACTCGCACGCCTTGAGCGCCGGGCTGTCGGGGGCGGGTTTCCGGTCGGCCGGCACTCCGTGTTCGTGGAGGCAGTCCGTCCAGGCGTCCCAGAGCCTGTTGACGTCCTGCTGGTTGTCGTCGAGACGGATCCGCACGTGCCCGGCGTCCGGGTCCGCCGTCTGTCCGGCGGTGGTGGAAGGGGTGGCGATGGAGGCGACACCCTCGTCTCGGGTGCCGCTCCCGTCGTTGCCGCAGGCGCTGAGCAGCACGAGAGCCGCGCTTGCCGTGACGACGGTTCGGGCGGCGTGAGTGAAGGAGGACATGGCGCCAACATCCCGGCCAGGTATGAAGATCCTGTCAGCGATCGATCAGCATCCTGTCTGTGCGGGAGCGTGCGATGGCGGCCGCAAGAGGACTGTTCCGCGACCTTCGAACTCAGTGACCGGAGACCCCGAACGGCTCCGCCAACACCTGCCGGACCCACCGCGGACCCGTCGAACAACTTCTGTCTCAACGCTGTACGCGAATCCGGTGTTCGAGATAGCGTCACCACGCAGCTGCCGAGTGAAACGATTCAATCCACTGCCGCACAAGGGGACAGCATGGCGTCGAACAGCACACCGGACAAGGGCATTTCCCGTCGCGCAGCTCTGGCCGCAGCCGGCACCGTCGGACTCACCGCAGTGTCCCTCTCGACCGGACTTCCCGCGGCGGAGGCGCTCCCCGCCGCGGAAGCCTCCGCTTCGCTCACCGGCAGCCCGTCGCGCCGTGCCGGCGGCTGGCACCGCTATGTGCAAGGGCCGTCCTCGCGCACGGTCCGGCCGCTGCGGATCGTGTCGTCGACCGGAGACGTGAAGAACCCCAACGGGCTGCTCAAGCCCGGCGGTTCCAGATCCGTCCTGCGGCGCCCGCAGCCCGCCGCCGCGCCCGCCTGGCCCGCCGGCACCACGGCCGAGGCATCGTCGGCCCACGCGGGCAACAACGGCAACGACGGACAGCCGCGCACCTACGACGCTTCCAACGCGATCGACGGAAACCCGGACACCTTCTGGAACGACGACACGCTCGGGGTGTTCCCCGACGTCCTCACCATCACCGCACCGCAGGTCGCGACCCTGCAGGGCATCACGGTGATCTCCAACAGCGACGGTGTGCCGACCGACTACACCGTCGACGTGTGGCGCGACGGCAACTGGCACACCGCCGCCACGGTCACCGGCAACGACGCGGTGCAGAAGGCCGTTCCGTTCACGGAGCAGGTCAGCACCGATCGCGTGCGCATCACGGTGACCCACGCCCAGGACACCTCGCACGGCAACTTCACCCGGATCAACGAGGTCTGGCCCGCACCGGTCGAGCCGATACCCGTGCCCAGCGTCACGGTGGACTTCGGCAAGGTCGTGGTCGGATATCCGCAGATCCGGTTCACCTCCGCCTCCGCCAACTCCCCAGGTGTACGCGTCGCGTTCTCCGAGACCCGCCAATTCCTCACCGACCGCTCGGACTTCACCCGCTCCGACCAGGCGGGCGGCGCCGGACAAGGCACGGACCAGTTCGCCGTACCCGCGAAGGGCGCCAACTGGACCGACCACAAAGGCTTCCAGGCCGGAGACAAGGTCTTCGCGGACGGACTGCACGGATTCCGCTACCTCAAGATCAGCCTCGACGCACTCGCCACGGACAGCCCCGCCGCGCAGCCCTGGGGGACGGTCGAAATCGACTCCGTGGCCCTGCAGTTCACCGCGTACGTGGGCACACCGAGCACCTACCGGGGCTGGTTCCTGTGCTCCGACGACGAGTTGAATCGTTACTGGTACGGCGCCGCGTACACCAACGAACTGGTCACCGACACCTTCCGCCAGGACGACGTCGATCCGCGCAACGCCTGGAGTGCCACGCTGGAGGGGAAGCTGGTCCTCCAGGACGGTGCCAAGCGCGACCGCGACCCGTACGTCGGCGACCTCGCCGTCTCCGCGCGCACCCTCTACCTCACCCACGACGACGCAGCCGCCGCGGCCCGCAACGTCCTGGCCGACCTCGCCGACCACCAGCGCGCCGACGGCTGGATCCCGCCCGCATCCATCGGTAACTACACCCTCCCGCTCTTCGACTATCCGCTGTACTGGGTCACTTGCAGCTGGGACTACGTCCTCTACACCGGGGACCGGCAGTACGCGACGCGCTACTACCCCGCGCTGGTGAAGGTCCTGGACACCTGGTATCCGAGCGTCACCGACGATGCGGGTCTACTCAGCAAGGGCCTCAACGGCACCGACGGATACGGCGATTACGCCTTCCTGGGCCGCACGGGTCGCGTCACCTACTACAACGCCCTCTACGTCCAAGCCCTCCAGGGCGCCGCCCAGTTGGCGCGGCTGCAGGGGCAGCAGGCCGATGCCACGCGGTGGAGCGCCAGGGCGGACAAGGTCGCGCAGGCCGTCAACTCGCTGCTGTGGGACGCGGATGCGGGTGCCTACTTGGACTCCTCGACCGGTGCGGTGCGGCACGCACAGGACGGCAACTCCCTCGCCGTCGTCACCGGCATCGCCGACGCGGACCGCGCCACCTCGGCGCTCGCCCATCTCGACGCGACGACGAAACGGGCGTACGGCAACGCCTTCATGGACAACGACACCCTCTTCGACCAGGCCTCCCAGCGGGTCTACGCCTTCACCTCCTACCCGGAGATCGAGGCCCGCTTCCTGACGGGTCAGGTCGACTCCGCGCTCGACCAGATCCGCCGTATGTACGGCTGGATGGACAAGAACGACCCCGGCATCACCAACTGGGAAGGCATCGGCCCGAACGGGTCCCTGTACGAGGACGCGTACACGAGCATGGCTCACGGCTGGTCCACCGGAGTCCTGCCCGCGCTCACCAACAACCTCCTCGGCGCCCGGCCGACCTCGCCCGGCTACGCCACCTGGGAGGTACGCCCGCAGCCCGGCGGCGTCGACTGGGCGACGGGACAACTCCCCACCCCGCACGGGCCGTTGGGCGTCGAATGGGAGAACGGCACTCGCGTCTTCCGCCTCACCGTCCGCGTACCCAAGCACACCCAGGGCTCCGTCACCCTGCCCGGTGACGCGCGCCGGCAACGTGTGTCCGTCGGCCGGCGGACACTCTGGGACGGCAAGCGAGCGTCGACCCGCGACGTGACCGTGACCGACGGCACGGTCACGGTGTCGGGCCTCGGCGCGGGCGAGCACAGTCTCGTGAGCGAGCTGCTCGGCAACTGACGTCATCCGGTGCCTCGTTGGCGCGGCATCGCAAGGAACCGCTCCGGGACAGACCAACGTCCGTCTGCCTCGGGGCGGTTCACTCTCACGGGGCGCGCGCGCCGAGGTCGTGGAGCAACCGGATGACGGGGTAGTACCACAGGTACATCCCGTAGCTCAGGTTGCGTCCGATCCACACCGGCGCGGACAGCGACAGCAGGCGGGAGGGCCAGGTGTCGGGGCACAGGTCCAGTGCGGCCACCACACAGGCCGTCAGCAGAGCGGCGGCCAGGAATCCCACTGTGTACCAGACGGGATTCCATCCGCTGACCTCGGTGATCGGGATCTGGCAGGCGATCAGCCCCATCAGCACGAGCGCGGGGCAGCACAGCCGTCCCGCCCAGCGGCGCAGCAGCGCCAGCCGGGGGTCGTCGGCGCGCAGCCGGGCCAGCACGAGGGCCGGCAGAGCGCCGACGAGGAGCTGGTCGGCTCGGGTGTCGGGGCCGTTGTAGACGCGGTGTGCCGCCGAGGGATCCCAGAGCACGGTCCGCCAGAGCACCGGCAGTACGCACAGCACCGCGACCCGGCCCAGCACCGCACGCGGCCTCGCGTGCCGGAGCAGCACCAGCAGGAGGAGGGGCCAGGCCAGATAGAACTGCTCCTCCACTCCCAGGGACCAGGTGTGGCTGAGCGGCGCGGTGAGATCCGAGTACGTTCCGGCGTTCCCCGCCCGTACCAGGTTGACGACCGAACCCGCGGCCAACACCGCCGCCACCCAAGCCTCTTGGAACGGCGGCAGCGCGAACGTCACGGACAGGACGGCGGTCACCGCGCACATCACCAGCAGGGCCGGCATCAGCCGCAGCCAGCACCGGCGGTAGAACGACCACAGTCCGATACGACCGGTACGGGCGTACTCGGTGACCAGCAGCCGGGTGATGACGAATCCGCTGATCGTGAAGAACACGTCCACGCCCACCGGGCACCAGATCCGGTTCCACGTGGTAGACGATCACCAGCGGTAATGGCCGTCAAGAGTCAGCTCGTGCCGGTCTGTGTCTCGGCGTGGACGGCGAGGGCGCGCAGCGGGGTGAGGTCGAGGGAGGTGAGGACGGAGGAGTGCACGACGGAGGGGAGGGTGTGGCGCAGGAGGGCGGAGGTGAAGTGGGGGAGGTTCTGGTAGGCGGTGGTCGCCTGGGACATCGCCTGGATGCCGGCGAAGGCGCCGGCGAGGACTTCGGCCGTCTCGACGGGGTCGACGTGCGGGAGGAGTTCGCCTTGGGTCCGGGCCTTGTCGAGGAGGTCGGTGATGATGGTGGTCCAGTGGTGGAACGGGCCGGTGCGGTCGACGCCGTCGGCACGCTGGTCGAGAGCGAGCCGGGCGCCGGCCCGGACCATGGGGTCCGTCTGCAGGTGGTAGGCGTGGAGCATGGCCGTATCGACGAGCTCCTGGGTCTTGCAGGGGCGGTCGGGGACGGCGAGGTTTTCGTTCTGTCCGGCCAGGACGCCTTCGGCGAGCTGTTCCTTCGACTTGAAGTGGAAGTACAGGGCGCCCTTGGTGACGTTGGCCGTGGTGAGGATCTCGCTGATCGTGGCCGCCTGGTAGCCGCGCTCCTCGAAGACGCTGGCCGCGGCGACAAGGATGGTGCGGCGGGTACGGATCGCCCGGTCCTGTTTGGGTCCTGGCATGGGCCGGCGCCTTTCGTTGCGGGTGAGCTGCGCTGTCCAACTCGTTAAAAATACCGTCCAGTTCGTATAGTCTACGGCGCCCCATAGCTCGCCGAGAGGCCTGTGACAGGCCGATTGACGGCTGAAACTTCGTCAACAGGTGTGTGGCAGCTGGTTTTCCGGACCGGTCATGCCGTTTTTTCGAACCCTGTTCGGCCGGTCGATCGCTCCGACGGGCGCGCTGCTGCATCCGTCGGGCCGACCGCTGAGTGCGGCGTCCAGCGTCTCCTGGGCCACGCGCATGGCTTCGGCGTACACGGGGTCCCGCCGGCGTGGTGTCGCTCTGCTCGGACGTCATGATCCTTTCGCCGAAGTCGGTTGTCGGCGGCGACATCAAGCAGGAAGCAGGACTGTTCCTGTCCTGCACGTCGGCGGATCACGAAGTGTCGGTCAGCAGCCTTCTGGCGAACTCGTGGGCCGGTTCCGCCAGGGTGCTCCGAAGCGTGGCGAACAGATCCGCCGCCGTCGCGCCGGACCAGGTGGGCGGAAGGAGGGTGTCGGGCAGACCCGGGTCGAGGTAGGGGAGCCGGCGCCAGGCCGTCAGGACGTGGACGTAGTCGACGAACGCCTCGCCGTCCGACCGCATGTCCTCGCCGGGCGTGGCCCAACGGCCCGCCACCGGCGTGAACTCGGCGACGAAATCGTCGTAGAGCTTCTGCAGCGCCTCCAAGTCCCACCAGCGGCCCACCTGTTCGGCCGGGTCGCCGAACGCCACGTAGTCGGCGCGGAACAGGTCGACGTACTGGTCCAGGCCGTGCTGGAGGAGATGTTCGCGGGTGTCGTCGAGGGCGTGGGCCGGGGCGATCCAGACCCCGGACGAGACCGTCCCGAACCCCAACCAGGCCAGCCGTGAACGGAGTTGGTGACGGTGCTGCCGTTCGCTCTCCGGCACCGAGAAGACGGCGATGACCCAGCCGTCGTCGGTGGCGGCGTGGCGTTCGAAGATACGGCGGTCACCGGTCTCCAGGACGGAGCGGGCGTACGGCGAGAGCGCGTAGCCCGCGCGGCCGTTCCGTCGCTCGGCCACCAGGATCTCGCGGCGCTTCAGCCGGAAGATGGAGGAACGGACCGCCTGGGCGTCGACGTCCAGCTCGGCGAGGAGTCGGATCAGCGTGCTCACACTGATCCAGCCGCCGACCTCGCGCGCGTAGAGGCCGTACACCGTCACGATCAGGGATCGCGGTGGTGCGGGCTGGCCCGGGCTGTCGTCAACGAGATCGCTTGCCGTCATGATCGGATTATTTTAGTGCGCCGCGCGGGCGTCGGGTTCTGCCCGGTCGGCTGTGCCCGTCCCGTCCAGCGCCGCACGCCAGGCGGCCGGCCAGGGTGCGCTGCCGCCCGCCTCCTTGTCGGGGACGTGCACGGTGACGTAGCTGCCCTTGGCGGCACGGCGGCGGGCGCGGCCGTCCGAGGCGCCGCGCCACACCTCGAAGCCGAAGGTCATCGAGGACCGGCCGAGGCGGATCAGCTCGACCCGCGTCTCGACCTCCTCGCCGAAGCGGATCGACGCCTCGAACTCCACCTCGTACCGCACCCTCGGGGCCACCGGGAAGTAGCCCGGGATGTCGTACGCGCGCATCAGCTCGGCCTCCGCCGCCTCGGCGAACCGGACGACGGTGGTGTTGTGGTAGATCCCGGCCGCGTCGGTGTCGATCCACTCCACGCGGGTGCGATGGACGCCGTAGGGGCGGTCCTCGGCGCTCATTCGGCCGCCCCGCCGGGAGTCCACCGCAGGTGCACGGCGTCCCGCGGGGTCTCGCGCAGCAGCGCGAG
>NZ_JAWOAI010000113.1:0-22037 GCF_033194735.1 Streptomyces sp. W16 | reverse complement strand
CCGCTGTGCCCCGGTCTCCGCGACCAGCACGCGATACGGCCCCTCGTCCGGCAGCCCACAAGCTCGCAGCGCCGCCGCCACTGCCGAGGGATCCGTACCCGGCACGGCGAGCAGCGCCCCCAACTCGTCCGCCGTCTGCCGCTCTTCGGCCCGCGACCGGACCCGCGCCTCCTGGCAGCGCCCCAGCACCGAGGCCAACTCGTGCAGCATGCGCGGCGGAGCGTCGTCCGGGTCGGGAAGGCAGAGGTGCCAGCGCTCGTACGGCGAGACCCCGTCGGCGTCGACGGGCAAGGCCTCCGCCAGCAGCGCGGCAGCCTCCCGTGCCGGTATCGCAGCCGCAGCCGGCGTCGCCGCGACGGTCCGCCCGGAGGGCGTGAGTACATAGGCGACGGCCCGTTCCAGGTGAGCGAAGGCCGTCGACACGATCGCCTCCGGCCCGGCGCCCTGCGCGGCCATACGACTCAGCCGCCCCCGCACGCTGTCCGGCAGCGCGTGCCGACGGCTCAACTCGCCCCACCGCCCGAGGTACACGGTGTCGGTGATCGCGCGGAACATGATGTGCGCCGGTACGGCCGCCAGCGGCACCCCGTGCCGCACACACGCCTCGACGAGATCGTCCGGCACCGAACCGTGCGTCTCCTCCCCCGCGAGCAGCGCGGCGGCCCCCGCACCACGCAGCGCGGACACGAACCGCTCGGCCCGCCCGGGCCCGTCCTCGGCGGACCACCACACCAGCCCACTCAGCACGACCTCGTCCCGGCGCACGAACCGCGCGGGGTCCTCCAGGTCGGTCACGGTCACTCCGCTGATCTCCCGCGCCAGCTGGGCGTCCTCGGCCCACAGCAGACGCAGGCCGAGGGACTCGTCCTGAAGGAGGTGTTCGACGTGCATGGTTCCGGCTCCTCGCATCTCGCATTCGCCAGGTGAACACGAGTGATTGCATGGTAAGTGCAAGACCAATCGGCCGAAACGCCTCTTGGTTGATCCTCCAGTGTCCGGCCGTGGAACGTCGGCGTTTCCGTGCTGTGAACCAGTCGCCCCGACCGGGTCCGCGTTGCTTCACTGGCGGTCATGGACCTGAACACGGTGGCCGAGATCCTCGACGCCCGGCAGCCGACACCCTGGCGGCCGGGCGACGCCTGGCTCGGCGGCGGCACGTATCTCTTCTCCGAGCCGCAACCGCACCTGCGCCGCCTGGTGGACCTGAGCCGCACCGGCTGGACGCCCGTCGAGCGCCTCCCGGACGGTTCCCTGGAGATCGCCGCGACCTGCACGATCGCCCAACTCTCCCGCTTCGCGAAGGAGTTGACGACCGCCGCGACCCCGCTCTTCGAGCAGTGCTGCCGCGCCTTCCTCGCCTCCTTCAAGATCTGGAACATGGCGACGGTCGGCGGCAACCTCTGCAACGCCCTCCCCGCGGGCCCGATGATCTCCCTCACCGCCGCGCTGGACGCCGAATGCCTCCTCCTGTCCCAGGACGGCGAACGCCGCCGGGTCCACGTCACCGACTTCGTGACCGGCGCCGGCCGCAAGGACCTGGCCGACGGCGAACTGCTCCGCTCGATCACCGTCCCGGCCCGCGCACTCGCCTCCCGTACGGCCTTCCGCCAGGCGTCGCTCTACGGCCTGGGCCGCTCCGGAGTCCTGGTCGTCGGCGCCCTGGACCCGCTGGACGGCTCACTCGCGCTGACGGTCACCGCTTCGACGGTCCGGCCGTTCCGCCAGCGGTTCCCGCTGCCGCCCACGGCCGAGGAACTGCGCACGGCGATCGCCTCCGCCGTCGCCGACGACGAGTGGTTCGACGACATCCACGGGCTGCCGGAATGGCGAGCGCACATGACGTTCCGGTACGCGGAGGAGATCCGCCGGGAGCTGGGAGAGACGGCAGCATGAAGATCGAGATCAATGGCCGCTCCTTCGCCGAAGACCCCCGCCCGGGTCAGTGTCTGCGCACATACCTCCGCGAGCGCGGCTGGTTCGGCGTGAAGAAGGGCTGCGACGCGGGCGACTGCGGCGCCTGCACGGTCCACGTCGACGGCGAACCGGTGCACAGCTGCCTCTACCCGGCCTTCCGCGCCGACGGCCGTACCGTCACCACGGTCGAGGGCCTGGCCGCCGAGGACGGTGAACTCCACCCGGTCCAGCGGAAGTTCCTCGACGCCCAGGGCTTCCAGTGCGGCTTCTGCACGGCCGGCTTCCTGATGACGACAGCCGCTCTCGACGAGGACCAACTCACCGATCTCCCCCGCGCGTTCAAGGGCAACCTCTGCCGCTGCACCGGCTACCGCGCCATCGAGGACGCGGTACGCGGCGTCTGCCACGCCGAGGCACCCGGCGCGGGCGAGGCGGTCGGCCGCAACCTCCCCGCCCCCGCAGGCCCCCAGGTCGTCACCGGCACCGCCCGCTACACCTTCGACATCGACATCCCCGACCTGCTCCACATGAAGCTCCTCCGCTCCCCGCACGCCCACGCCCGCATCACCGCCATCGACACCGCTGCTGCTCTCCAAGTCCCGGGCGTGCACGCCGTGTTCACCCACTACGACGCCCCCGAACGACACTTCTCCACCGCCCGTCACGAGCACCCCACTGAAGACCCCGACGACACCCGCGTCCTCGACGACACGGTCCGCTACGTCGGCCAGCGCGTCGCCGCCGTGGTCGCCGACAGCGAGGCCGCCGCCGAGGAGGGCTGCCGACGCGTCGAGGTGACGTACGAGATCCTGCCCGCGGTCCTCGACCCGGAGGAGGCGATGCGCCCCGGCGCCCCGGTCGTCCACGACAAGGACGCTGCCACGGCCCGCATTTCACGCCCCCAGGACAACGTGGTCGGCGAAGCACACGGCGAGATCGGCAGCGTGGAGGCAGGCTTCGCGGAAGCCGACGCCGTCTACGAGGACACTTACCGCACCCAGCGCGTCCAGCACGCCAGCCTGGAGACGCACGGCGCGGTGGTCTGGTTCGACGAGGACAACAGGCTGACGGTACGCACCAGTTCACAGACCCCGTTCCTGACCCGCCGCGCCCTCTGCGCGCTCTACGACCTCCCCGAGGAACAGGTGCGGGTGGTCGCCGGACGGGTCGGTGGCGGCTTCGGCGGCAAGCAGGAGATGCTCGTCGAGGACATCGTGGCCCTCGCGGTCCTGCGCCTGCGCCGCCCGGTGAAACTGGAGTACACCCGCGCCGAGCAGTTCTACGGCGCGACCACCCGCCACCCGTTCACCATCAACGTGAAGGCGGGCGCCCGCCGCGACGGCCAACTCACCGCACTCCAACTACGAGTTGTCTCCAACACCGGCGCCTACGGCAACCACGGCCCCGCCGTCATGTTCCACAGCGTCGGCGAGTCCATGGCCGTCTACCGCGCCCCGCACAAGAAGGTCGACGCCTTCTCCGTCTACACGCACACCGTCCCGGCCGGCGCCTTCCGGGGCTACGGCCTCGGCCAGGTGATGTTCGCCGTGGAGTCGGCCCTCGACGAACTCGCCCGCCAACTGGGCCTGGACCCGCTGGAGTTCAAGGCGAGGAACATCATCGGCCCGGGCGAGCCCATGCTCTCCCCCGGTGGCGAGGAGGAGGACCTGCACATCGCGAGCTACGGCCTCGACCAGTGCCTCGCGATCGTCCGCCGCGCCCAGGCGGAGCCGGTGACCCAACTCCCCCCGGACGGCTGGCTGGTGGGCGAGGGCACGGCCCTGGCGATGATCGCGACGGGCCCGCCCGGCGGCCACATCGCCGACGCGAAGGCGAGCCTCCTTCCCGACGGCGGCTTCGATCTCGCCGTGGGCACAGCCGAGTTCGGCAACGGAACCACCACGGTCCACCGCCAGATAGCGGCCGGTGAACTCGCCACCACCGTCGACCGGATCACCGTCCGCCAGTCCGACACGGACGTCGTACGCCACGACACGGGCGCCTTCGCCTCCACGGGCACGGTGGTGGCGGGCAAGGCCACCCTCCGCGCCTCCCGCGCCCTCGCCGACCAGCTGCTCGACTTCGCCGCCGCCCATCTGCAACTCCCGCGCGCGGACTGCCGGTTGGCCGAGGAAGCCGTACTGCACCCGGGCGGACGCCTCACCCTGAAGGAGCTGCACGCGGCGGGTGCGGCGGTCGGTGTGGAGTTCGCCGCCGACGGGCACTTCGGCGGGACGCCCCGCTCGGTGGCCTTCAACGCGCAGTGGTTCAGGGTCGCCGTGGACCCGGACACGGGCGAGATCCGCATCCTGCGCAGTGTGCACGCGGCCGACGCGGGCAAGGTGATGAACCCGATGCAGTGCCGGGGCCAGGTGGAGGGCGGGGTCGCCCAGGCGCTCGGCGCGACCCTCTTCGAGAACGTCCGCATCGACGAGCAGGGCGCGGTGGAGACGGCGGCCTTCCGGCGTTACCGGCTCCCGCAGTACGCGGACGTGCCGCGCACCGAGGTCCACTTCATGGAAACGGCGGACGCCATCGGTCCGTTGGGCGCCAAGTCGATGAGCGAGAGCCCCTTCAACCCGGTCGCGCCCGCCTTCGCCAACGCCCTGCGGGACGCGACCGGCGTCCGCTTCACCGAACTTCCGCTGACCCGCGACCGGGTGTGGCTGGCACTGGCCGACTCGCCCCGTACCCCCCGTCCACCCGTATCGCACTGATCCCACTGATGTGCCGGGCCCCGCAACGGTCCTGCGGAAGCACCAGTTGCGGTCCGGCACGGTCGAGCGGGGTGTCATCGATGCTCACAGCGAGCAGAACAGGGGCATGAGCGAAGTCGGGATCGATCTCGGCCCAGGACAGCAGCGCGTGGTGCCCGTCCGTACCGCTCACCGCGATGAGGAAGCGCAGCCGGTCCTTGCGGCGGACGGGGTCGAAGCCCGGACCGGCCGCGGACAGGACGTCGTAGAGCCGTGGTCCCGCGAAGCGGTGCACCTGGGTGCCGCTGGTGGCGCACTCGAAGCTGACCCGGACCCGGTGCAGCGGCCAGTTCAACAGGTCCGGCACGGTCAGCCGGGTGGGCCGGGCGAGGTCCCCCGTCAGGTCGAGCTGCGCGAGCGTCACGAGCCATCACCTCCCGGAATGTGGTACCCGGACGACACTCCCGTACAAACGCACATGCGCACCCCACAAGCGAACAGTGCAGCTCATGCGATGCGACAGGAGACTTATGCCTTGCAAATGCGGCAGTATCATCGCGGCACGGCCGTTGCGGTCGTCCAAGGGCGCGACAACCCCTTTCATGAGCCCCTTTCATGTTCATGAAGAGACCAGAGGAGTAGAACCGTGATGACCCGTTCCGCGCGTCGGACCCGCCGGACCCTGCAGGTTGCGGGGGCCGGAGCCGCCGCGCTGCTGGCCCTGAGCGCCTGCTCCTCCAGCGACGACTCGTCCTCCTCGAAGTCCGACTCCTCGGCGTCCGCGTCCCCGAAGATGTCCGGCACCGTCACCGTCTTCGCCGCCGCCTCGCTCAAGGAGTCCTTCACGACCCTGGGCAAGGAGTTCGAGACGGCGCACCCCGGCACCAAGGTCGCCTTCAACTTCGCCGGCAGCGACACCCTCGCCGCGAGCATCACCAGCGGTGCCCCGGCCGATGTGTTCGCCGCCGCGAGCCCCAAGACCATGGCGATCGTCACGGACAAGGGCGACGGTGTCGGCACCCCGGCCACGTTCGTGCGCAACCAGCTGGAGATCGCCACCCTGCCGGGCAACCCCGACAAGGTGACCTCCCTGAAGGACCTCACGAAGTCCTCGCTCAAGGTCGTCCTGTGCGACAAGACGGTGCCGTGCGGCGCGGCGGCCCAAAAGGCGCTCACCGCAAGCAAGTTGAAGCTCACCCCGGTGTCGTACGAGGAGGACGTCAAGTCCGCTCTCAACAAGGTGGTGCTGAAGGAGGCCGACGCCGCGGTCGTCTACAAGACCGATGTGCACGCCGCCGGCAGCAAGGTGGAGGGCGTGGAGTTCCCCGAGTCCGCCGACGCCATCAACGACTACCCGATCGTCCTCCTGAAGGACGCTCCCAACGCGGTCGCCGCCAAGGCGTTCATCGCGCTGGTGCAGTCCGCCGAGGGCCAGAAGGTGCTGTCCGCGGCGGGCTTCCTCAAGCCGTGACCCCGCTCGACACCTCCGACGCCGTGGCCGAGACCCTGAAGGGCGGGCCGCGGCGTCGCCGTGTCCGGACGACCGGAAGCAGGGTGCCGCTCCCCCTCCTCCTGCCCGCACTCGTAGGCCTGGCGTTCCTGCTCCTGCCCCTGATCGCCCTTCTCGTACGGGCCCCGTGGCGATCCCTGCCGAACCAGCTCACCAGCACGGAGGTCTGGCAGGCACTCCAACTCTCCCTGCTGAGCGCGACCTTGGCGACAGCCGTGTGCCTGGTCCTGGGCGTGCCACTCGCCTGGGTACTGGCCCGCACGGAGTTCCCCGGCCGCGGCTTCGTCCGAGCTCTGGTGACTCTCCCGCTGGTCCTGCCCCCGGTGGTGGGCGGCGTGGCGCTGCTCCTCGCCCTCGGCCGCAACGGCGTCGTGGGCCAGTGGCTGGACTCCTGGTTCGGCATCACCCTCCCCTTCACCACAACCGGCGTCGTGGTCGCGGAGGCGTTCGTCGCGATGCCGTTCCTGGTCATCAGCGTCGAGGGCACCCTGCGCGCCGCCGACCCCCGCTACGAGGAGGCCGCCCAGACCCTCGGCGCCTCCCGCTTCACCGCGTTCCGCCGGGTCACACTCCCCCTGATCGCCCCGGGCATCGCGGCGGGCTCGGTACTCGCCTGGGCCCGCGCGCTGGGCGAGTTCGGCGCCACGATCACCTTCGCCGGCAACTTCCCCGGCCGCACCCAGACCATGCCCCTCGCGGTCTACTTGGCCCTCCAGAACGACCCGGAAGCGGCGATCGCCCTCAGTCTGGTCCTGCTGGCCGTGTCGATCGCGGTCCTGGCGGGGCTCCGGGACCGCTGGATGACGACATCATGAACAACTTCATCACCACAGCCGAAGCGGGCCTCGACGCCCATCTCGTCGTGGACCGCGGCACCTTCCGCCTCGACGTCGAACTGACCGCCGCACCCGGCGACGTAGTCGCCCTGCTGGGCCCCAACGGCGCCGGAAAGACAACCGCGTTGCGGGCCCTGGCCGGCCTGGTCGGCCTGACGGACGGTCATCTACGGCTGGACGGCGCGGAGTTGGACCGTACGCCCCCGGAGTCCCGCCCGGTCGGCGTCGTCTTCCAGGACTACCTGCTCTTCCCGCACCTGACCGCCCTCGACAACGTCGGCTTCGGCCCCCGCTGCCAGGGCGCGACCAAGGCGGAGTCCCGCGCCATCGCCGCCGAGTGGCTGGACCACATGGGTCTCGCCGAGCACGCGGGCGCCAAGCCCCGCAGACTCTCCGGCGGCCAGGCCCAACGCGTCGCCGTGGCAAGGGCGTTGGCGACCCGCCCACGCCTGCTCCTCCTCGACGAACCCCTCGCCGCCCTGGACGCCCGCACCCGCCTCGACGTTCGGGCCCAACTCCGCCGCCATCTGGCCGAGTTCGAGGCGGTCGCCGTCCTGGTCACCCACGACCCGCTGGACGCCATGGTGTTGGCCGACCGGCTGGTCGTGATCGAGCAGGGCACGATCGTCCAGGAGGGCGCCCCCGCCGACATCGCCCGCCACCCGCGCACGGACTACATCGCCCAACTCGTCGGCCTCAACCTCTACAAGGGCCGGGCCGACGGCCACACGGTCACGCTCGACACCGGCCCCGTGATCACCACCACGGAGGATCTCCAGGGCGAGGTGTTCGTGGCGTTCCCACCGAGCGCGGTAACTCTCTTCCGGGACCGCCCCACCGGCGCCAGCGCCCGCAACCTCTGGCACTGCGAGGTAGCGGGCCTGGAAACCCACGGCGACCAGATCCGCGCAGACCTGACGGGCGAACTCCCCCTGGCAGCAGACCTGACAACACCCGCAGCAGCCGAACTGGACCTGCACCAGGGGGCGTTGATCTGGGCAACGGTCAAGGCAACCCAGACCCACTCATATCCCGCGTGAGCACCCGCGCCCCTTCTTTTAGGGGCGCGGGGAACTGCGCGACCAGCCACGACGGCGCCGCAGCCAAAAAAACTCAGTCCTCGTACGCATCCAACGGCGGGCAGGAACACACAAGGTTCCGGTCCCCAAACGCCTGGTCGATCCTGCGCACCGGCGGCCAGTACTTATCGGCAACGGAGACACCGGCCGGGAAAACAGCCTCCTCGCGCGAGTAAGCGTGCCCCCACTCCCCGCCCAACGCGGCAGCGGTATGCGGCGCGTTCCGCAGCGGATTGTCCTCGGCCGGCCACTCCCCCGCGCCGACCTTCTCGATCTCGCCGCGAATGGCGATCATCGCCTCGCAGAACCGGTCCAGCTCGATCAGGTCCTCGGACTCGGTAGGCTCGATCATCAGCGTCCCGGCCACCGGGAACGACATCGTCGGCGCGTGGAAGCCGTAGTCGATGAGCCGCTTGGCCATGTCGTCGACGCTGACACCGGTCGCCTTGCTGATCGGCCGCAGATCGATGATGCACTCGTGCGCGACAAGCCCGCCGGGCCCGGTGTAGAGCACCGGGTAGTGCGGTTCGAGCCGCTTGGCAATGTAGTTGGCGCTGAGCACCGCCACCTGCGTGGCCCGCTTCAGCCCCTCGCCACCCATGAGCCGGACGTACGCCCACGAGATCGGCAGGATCCCGGCCGAGCCCCACGGAGCCGCCGAGATCGGCCCAACTCCCGTCTCCGGCCCGGCCGCAGGCTGCAACGGGTGGTTCGGCAGATACGGCGCCAGATGCGCACGCACACCCACCGGCCCGACCCCCGGACCACCACCGCCGTGCGGAATGCAGAACGTCTTGTGCAGATTCAGATGCGAGACATCCCCACCGAAGTGCCCCGGCTTGGCAAGCCCCACAAGGGCGTTGAGGTTTGCACCGTCGACGTAGACCTGCCCGCCCGCCTCGTGCACCTGCGCGCAGATGTCGGCGACGTGCTCCTCGAACACCCCGTGCGTGGACGGGTAAGTGATCATCAGCACAGCGAGTTCATCGCGGTACTGCTCGATCTTCGCCCGCAGATCCTCGACGTCGATCTCGCCGTCCTCGGCGGTCTTCACGACGACGACCTTCATGCCGGCCATCACGGCGCTCGCGGCATTGGTCCCGTGCGCGGACGACGGAATCAGACACACGGTCCGCTGCTCGTCACCGTTGGCACGGTGGTATCCGCGTACGGCCAGCAGCCCGGCCAACTCGCCCTGCGAACCGGCGTTGGGCTGCAACGACACCTTGTCGTACCCGGTGACCTCGGCGAGCTGCTCCTCCAACTCCCGGATGAGCGTGAGGTATCCCTGTGCCTGCTCGGCGGGCGCGAAGGGGTGCAGCTGCCCGAACTCGGGCCAGGTGACCGGCTCCATCTCGGTGGTCGCGTTGAGCTTCATGGTGCAGGAGCCGAGCGGGATCATGCCCCGGTCGAGCGCGTAGTCCCGGTCGGCGAGCCGACGCAGGTACCGCAGCATCGCGGTCTCGGAACGGTGGTCCCGGAAGACGGGGTGCGTGAGGTACGCGTCGGTGCGCAGCAGCGCCTCCGGCAGCGTGTCCTCGGCGGACGCGTCGAGCGCCTCGATGTCGCCGTCGACCCCGAACGCGGTCCATACCGCGGCCAGTTGGGCACGGGTGGTGGTCTCGTCGCAGGCGATGGACACCCGGTCCGCGTCCACGAGGTGCAGGTTGACCCCGTCCTCGCGGGCGGCGGCGACGACCTCGGCGGCCCGGCCGGGAACACGCGCGGTCAGCGTGTCGAAGTAGCCGCCGTGCACGACCTCGACACCGCCGGCGGTGAGTCCCGCGGCGAGGATCGTGGCGTAGCGATGCGTCCGCCGCGCGATGCCCTTGAGCCCCTCGGGCCCGTGATAGACGGCGTACATGCCCGCCATCACTGCAAGAAGCACCTGGGCGGTGCAGATGTTGCTGGTGGCCTTCTCGCGGCGGATGTGCTGCTCGCGGGTCTGCAGGGCGAGGCGGTAGGCCTTGTGTCCGTCGGCGTCGACGGAGACGCCCACGAGCCGCCCGGGCAGGCTGCGCGCGAACTTCTCGTGCACGGCCATGTATCCGGCGTGCGGCCCGCCGAAGCCCATCGGCACTCCGAAGCGCTGCGTCGTACCGACCGCGATGTCCGCCCCCAGCTCGCCCGGCGACTTCAGCAGGGTCAGCGCGAGCAGATCGGCGGCGACGGTGACGAGCGCACCGAGCGCGTGCGCCTGCTCGATCAGCGGCTTGATGTCGCGTACGGCACCGGAGGCGCCCGGGTACTGCAGGAGCACGCCGTTGATCTCTCGCTCGGCGATCTCGGCCGGGATGCCCTCGCTGAGGTCGGCGACGACGACCTCGACACCGGCCGGCTCGGCACGGGTCTCGATGACGGCGATGGTCTGCGGCAGCGCGTCCGCGTCGACCAGGAAGAGGCCCTTCTTGTTCTTGCCCATACGCCGCGACAGGGCCACGGCCTCCGCGGCGGCCGTCCCCTCGTCGAGCAGCGAGGCACCGGAGGTCGGCAGCCCGGTGAGATCGGCGACCATGGTCTGGAAATTGAGGAGGGCTTCGAGCCGCCCCTGGGAGATCTCCGGCTGATACGGCGTGTAAGCCGTGTACCAAGCCGGGTTCTCCATGACATTGCGCAGGATCACGGGCGGGGTGAAGGTCCCGTAGTACCCGAGCCCGATCATCGAACCGAGGACCTCGTTGCGGTCCGCGAGGGAACGCAGCTCGGCCAGCACCTCGGCCTCGGTGCGGGCACCGGGCAGGTCCAGGGAGTCGGCGTTCTTGATCACATCGGGGACCGCGGCGGCCGTGAGCTCGTCGAGCGAGCCGTAGCCGACCTGCGCGAGCATCTTGGCCCGCGCTTCCTGGTCGGGACCGATGTGGCGCTGCTCGAACGGGATGCCCTGTTCGAGCACGGAGAGCGAAGTGCGAGGGGCGGTCATTAGGGAGGCCTCCTGGTCGGACACGACCTTCGAGGGCACCACGACAGTGGGGTGCCGGACGGCCTCCCCCTCTGTCATCTCAACCTGAGAGCTTCACCGGCCACCCGAAGGTCACCGGCTTTCACCGTCGGTGAGAGCGGGGGCCGTCGCCGGCACCCGCCCTGCTTTCCAGAGTGACCTCGTCCGTGCGGTACGTGAGCCTGAGAGATTCCGGGGAGGATTTGCTCCTTCGGCGCCTCCGATGAAGTCTGGAGGACTCTCCCGCACGGGGTCAGCAGCCGTTCGCCAGCCTACCAGCGAGCACTGTCGCCCAGCTTTCGAGTGGCCACCGGCCCGAATGTGCTCTTTTGTAGAGTTTACGGATGAGTTGCGACCAGGAGGAGGGCCCGTGCAGACCGATATCGATCCGCGCAACCTGATCGGCCGCAAGGCGTTCGACCGCACCGGCGCCAAAATCGGCACGATCGACGAGGTCTACCTCGACGACGCGACCGGCGTACCGGAGTGGGCGGCCATACGCACCGGCCTGTTCTCCAGAGACGCCTTCGTCCCCCTGGAGCCCAGCGAACTGATCGAGGGCACCCTGCACATCCCCTTCGACCGCTCCCTGATCAAGGACGCCCCCGACTTCGGCGTGGGCCGCCACCTCTCCCCCGACCAGGAACTCCAGCTCTACCACCACTACGGCCTCGACGTGGCCCCACCGCCCTCCCTCCCGGACCGCGACTTCGGCAGACTGGCGGGCTCGGACGACAGCTGAGCCGAAGCGGCGGGAGGGTCGGCGGGTCTTCGATTCTCCGGGGGCGGCGCGCTGGGCTGAGCGCCCGCGTCTGACGGCAGTGATCGGACTACCAGGCCGCCATCGGAACCCGGCTCCGCCAACTGCCCTGGCGCCACGGCCAGTTCGCCCTCGTCTCGCTTCACCAACGGCAGCGGCTCCGCCGGCTCCAGCTCGGGATCGTCGGTCCGGAACGTCCGCACCCGCCCGGGCCCCGCGTCCTCCGGCGTCTCAAACCGCACGGTGACCCGCCCCAGCCCGCTGCCCTGCACCCACCCGTGCCCGAACCCGGAGTGGTGAACGTCGTGGCCAGCGGGCCAGCGCCGCTCCACGGGCGCCGTCTGCTCCCTGCCGTCCTCCTGCTCCGTGTGCTCCTCCTCAAGCAGGTCGACCTGCTCCCCGGCCGCCTGCGCGAACAGGTCCTCCTGCGTGTAGTCGGCGAGCCCCGAGACCCCCACCCCGAGCAGCCGCACCCCGCCCGTGGTGTCCACGGAGTCCAGCAACCGGGCCGCAGCCTCCCGCACCACCCCGGGGTCGTCGGTGGGCCCACGCAGCGTCTCGGAGCGGGTCAGCGTGGAGAAGTCGTAGCGCCGCACCTTGAGCACGATGGTCCGCCCCGACAGCCCGGCGCCCCGCAGCCGCCGCACACACCGGTCGGCGAGGCGCTGCACCTCCAGGCCCACCCGGATCCGGTCGTGGATGTCCACGTCGTAGGTGTCCTCGACCGACACCGACTTGGTCTCCCGCTCGGCCACCACGGGCCGCACGTCGTGCGCCAGCGCCATCGCGTACAGCGCGTGCCCGTGCGCCTTGCCCACCAGCCGTACGAGTTCGTCCTCGCCCGCCTCGGCGATCTCGTCGACCGTGGTGATCCCGGCCCGGCGCAGATGGTCGCCCGTCGCCGGTCCGACCCCCGGCAGCGTGCGCACCGACAACGGCCCCAGCAACGCCCGCTCGCTCCCCGGCTCGATCAGCACCAGCCCGTCGGGCTTGGCCCGCTCGGAGGCGATCTTCGCGAGCATCTTGGACGCGGCGAGGCCGACCGAGCCCGTGAGCCCCGTGACCGCCCGTATGTCGGCGCGCAGCCGCTCCCCGGCCCGCCGCGCCGACTCGGCGTCCCAGGCCGCCTCGCCGGCCTCCAGGTCCACGAACGCCTCGTCCAGGCTCAGTGGCTCCACAAGCGGCGACAGCGCCCGCAGCAACGCCATCACCTGCTCGCTGATCGACCGGTAGAACCCGAACCTCGGCACGAGATACGCGGCATTCGGAGCGAGCCTGCGCGCCTGGGCCATGGGCATCGCCGAGTTCACCCCGAAGACCCGTGCCTCGTACGACGCGGTGGCCACCACCCCGCGCGGCCCGAGCCCGCCCACGACGACGGCCTTCCCGCGCAGGCTCGGCTTGGACGCCTGCTCCGCCGAGGCGAAGAAGGCATCCATGTCGAGATGCAGGATCGTGGGCGCGGTTCTCACATCTCCGATGCTGCCCTACGCCACTGACAATGCCCCGCTACGGCTCCCGCCGGGCCCTCAGACGGCCCGGTTGCGCCGCCTGGCCAGCTCGTCGGCGGGGTTGGACCCGACGAGCGTCTCGCCGGTGTCGACGCGCTCCCCGTGCAGCTGCGACAGGGCGCTCTCGACATCCCGCCACACCACGCCCACGGCGATCCCGAAGACACCCTGGCCGCCCTGGAGCAGCGCGTGGACCTCGTCCGGCGACGTGCACTCGTAGACCGTGGCGCCGTCGCTCATCAGCGTCATGCGCTCCAGGTCGCGGAAGTCGCACTCCCTCAGGTGCAGAACGGCGCTGCGGATGTTCTGCAGCGACACACCCGTGTCGAGGAACCGCTTGACGATCTTCAGGACGACCACGTCCCGGAAGCTGTAGAGCCGCTGCGTCCCCGACCCGTGTGCGGGCCGCACGCTGGGCTCCACGAGCCCGGTGCGTGCCCAGTAGTCCAGTTGCCGATAGGTGATGCCGGCCGCCGCACAGGCCGTAGGGCCCCGGTAGCCGATCTGCTCGGACGCCATGGACGTCGCCCCTCCGCTGCTCGGCACGGCAGTGGGTCGATGCAAAGCGTGATCGGCCGCACTGCCATGAAGCGGGTACGGGCCACTGTCCCCGAAACTGCGTTCCGGGGCACCCCCAGCCGTACCGTCGCCGCTGCTTCTCACGCCGACCTCCGTCCTTGACCTGCCTTCTCGACGGTAGGCAGTCACCAGGGGTGCGTCAACGATCGCCACGCTAGGCACGCCGAGTGATAATCACCCTAGGAGTGGTTTCCCGTACCCCACCGCGGGGAAAGGCTAGCCGAATGCGCTCGCGGGGAGCCGCAGGACGCTCACACACGCCGGTGGCAAATGCCAGCATTTCTCTACCGGCTGTCGATCTCACTGGCTGTTGGTGCCGAAGTCCTCGGGCGAGATCTGGTCGAGGAACTCGCGGAACTTCTCCACCTCGTCCTCCTGCTCGTCCGGGATCGCGATGCCCGCGTCGTCGAGGACGCCGTCGCTGCCGTAGATCGGCGTCCCGGTGCGCAGTGCCAGCGCTATGGCGTCGGACGGGCGGGCGCTCACCTCGACTCCGCTGGCGAACACCAGCTCGGCGTAGAAGACGCCCTCACGCAGATCCGTGATGCGCACTTCGGTCAGCTCCTGGCCGACGGCCTCCAGCACGTCCTTGAACAGGTCGTGCGTCAGCGGTCGTGCGGGGGCCATGCCCTGCTGCGCGAAGGCGATCGCAGTCGCCTCCCCGGGCCCGATCCAGATGGGGAGGTAGCGATCGCCTCCCACTTCACGCAGGAGCACGATCGGTTGGTTGGAGGGCATTTCGACCCGGACACCTACGACATCGAGCTCGTTCACACAGCAACCCTAGGCCGTGCCCGGGACGTTTGGGTAGTCGGGCCGAGAACGGGTGACCGATCAGGCCGCCGGGATCCCGCCCGGCTCAGGGCAGGCGCACACCGAGCGCGGTCTGCACCAGCGCGGCGTGCAGCTTCACCGTGAGCCCCGCCAGCTCCTTCGTACGGGCCTCCGCGTGGGCCCTGGTCTGCGGATTGCGGTGCCGCTTCAGCGGCGCGACGACCTGGTCGACGAGCCCGGCCTCGCGGTCCGCGGCGGCCTTCATCGCGCGCAGGTGCCGGGGTTCGATCCCGAACCGCCCCAACTCCAGTACGAGCCCGGCCACGGTGACGGCTTCGGCGTCGTACACGCCGTCCGGCAGTGGAGCGATGAGCCCGTACGACTCCCACTCGTCGAGTTCCTGCTCAGCGATCCCGGCCGCGGCCAGCAGCTCGGCCCGCCCGATCCGGGCCGCCGTGGGCCCCTCCACGGGCTCCAGGACGACTTCGCCGTCGCGCTGACGGCCCACGGTGGGCAGCGGGGCGGCCTCCCCGCGCTCCATGGCGTCGAGGTGCTCACGGATCACCTTGAGCGGCAGATAGTGGTCCCGCTGCATCCTCAGGACATGACCGAGGCGTTCGACGTCGGCGGGGCTGAACTTGCGGTAGCCGGAAGGGGTCCGCTGCGGCTCGATGAGCCCCTCCGACTCCAGGAAACGGATCTTGGAGATGGTGACTTCGGGGAACTCGTCGCGCAGCGTGTTCAGCACCGTGCCGATGCTCATCAGCCCGGTGTCCGCGGCGGCGGTACCGTGCCCGGCACCGCCGCTCGGTGTTTGAAGCATGGACCTTCCTGGGGGAATCCCCCGGACACAGTCCGAGGGAGGGTCAGTAACCCCGCTGGCTCGCGTAGAACACCAGCCGGTACTTGCCGATCTGCACCTCGTCGCCGTTCGCCAGCGGGACCGAGTCGATGCGCTCACGGTTGACGTACGTGCCGTTCAGGCTGCCGACGTCGGCGACCGTGAAGGAACCGTCGGCACCGCGCCGGAACTCCACATGACGGCGCGAGACCGTCACGTCGTCCAGGAAGATGTCGCTCTGCGGATGACGGCCGGCCGTGGTCAACTCGCCGTCCAGCAGGAAGCGGCTGCCCGAGTTCGGACCGCGACGCACCACCAGGAGCGCCGAGCCCAACGGCAGCGCGTCGACGGCCGCCTGAGCCTCCGGGGAGAGCGTCGGCATCTGCGTCTGACCGGTCACCTCGGCGTCGTAGGCCTCAAGACCGGAGATGGAGATGGTGGAGGTCGTCTCGGACGCACGCTCCGGGGTCACGCCGGGGCGCAGTGGCGCACCACAGTTGGAACAGAAGCGGCTGTTCTCCGCGTTGCGGTTACCGCACCTCGTACACACCAGGGCCGACATAGGGGAAAACCCTCCACCCGTACTTGAGGTTGACGGTTGCCCGAAACCTATGTCGCCGGACTGCGCAGGGTCAACCGACGGCGCGCCCTGACCAGCGACCTGGTCACGGAACAGCGGGCGCTGGCCCTCCGCGTCCGGTTGTGCGCGATGGCGAGCGGTCTGATTGTCGCTGCTCTCTTTCGCACTCTTGCCGAACAACTTCGCAAACAACTTCACGGGCGATTCCCCTTGACCGAAACAGACCCGCCCGTGGGGCAGGACGAACCCTGATTGAACACACCGGTCGACCCGGACATCCTCACAACGTCCGTATCCACCAGACAGTTTCCACCACGCACCACCCAATCGGTGCGTCGACCCCCCGCAACCTCATGCCCTCGCCGGACGGTCCCCATGCACCCCCGGTTCACCGGGAGGACGACCGAGCGTAGTCAGGCTGCTTCGCGGCCCGCAAGGCATCGACGACGATCTTGCTCGACCGCCCGACGGTAACGGTGGCCTGCTCCTTCTCAAGAGTCTGCACCACACCTCCAGGGATGTTGAGCGCCGGTTCGAGATCCTGCGGCTTGCCGATGACCTTGAAACGATAGGGGGCGTTGATCTTGTTCCCGTCGACACTCACGCTCTTGTCGGAGTCCGTCAGATAGGTGCCGGCCACCACACGCACACCGTTCACCTGGATCGCCTCCGCGCCGGCCGCGCGCAACTCCTGGACCGCATCGAGCAACATGTCCGCCTCGACCGTTCCCTTCGTGTCGTCGATGGTGATCGTGATGCCGGGTCCCTGCGCGGCCACGGTGCCCGCCAGAATGCCGAGTTGCTTCTCCTTCTCGGCCGTCTGCTTGCGGGCCTCCTCGGCCTGGTCGGAGCTGTTCTCCAGCTCGTCGCGCTGTTTCTGCAGACCCTGCTTCTCGTCCTCAAGACGCTGAGTACGGTCGTCCAGTTCATCGAGAATGCGCACAAGATCTTCCTGCCGGGCCCCACGCAGCGCACTGTCGCTGTTGCTGTTCGAGGCGACCTGCACGGCCAGCCCGAAGCCGAGGCCGAACAGCAGCACGGCGACGATGAGTTGGGCCCTGCTGGCGCGTGGCGGCCACAGCCCCTGCACCAGCCGCCGCCGACCCGTGACAGTGGGAGCGGACTTCTCCTCGGCGACCGGCGCCTCCGAAGAAGCAGACGCCGACACCTCTTCGGGCAGTTCCCTGCGCAGCCTGTTCTCCGGCTGCTCGTCCTCGCGACTCATCTACCTCACGCCCGGAAGACGTGCCGGCGAATGGCTGCGGCGTTGGAGAAGATCCGGATACCGAGAACGACCACGACACCCGTGGACAGTTGGGCGCCGACGCCCAACTTGTCGCCCAGGAACACGATCAGCGCGGCCACGACCACGTTCGACAGGAACGACACCACGAAGACCTTGTCGTCGAAAATCCCGTCGAGCATCGCCCGCAGACCACCGAAGACGGCGTCGAGCGCCGCGACGACGGCGATCGGCAGATAGGGCTCGACGACCACCGGCACCTCAGGCCGGACCAGGATTCCGGCCACCACTCCCACGATGAGGCCCAGTACGGCGATCACGATGTGCCCTTCTCAGTTCTCGGCTGTGCTGTACGTACGATCACACTCGGCGCGGCGGGCAGCCGGAGATCGCTCTCCACGGCGATGGTCGCCCTGATGCCGTAGTTGTCTTCCAGAGCGTTCAGATAGAGCCCGTCGGCACCGTTCTGGAACCTCGTGCTCAGATGTTGACCGTCCCCCACCGCGAGCACCGTATAAGGCGGCACCAGTGGCCTGTTGTCGACCAGTATCGCGTCACCCGCGGCCCTGATCGCGGACAGCGCCGTCAACCGCTGCCCGTTGACGGAGACCGCCTCGGCGCCCGCCGCCCACAGCCCGTTGACGACGCGCTGCATGTCACGGTCGCGCACCCGGCCGGTGTCGGAGAAGTCCGCGGTCTCGCGCGGGTTGTCGCCCCCACCGCTGCTGGCTTCCTTCGCGTCGTCGACGACGAGCTTCACACCGGGACCGTGCACCGCGGTGGCACCGGACAACATGCTCACCAGGTCCGCCTGGCCGCTGCCGCCGCTCGTCTTCAACGCCGCCCGCTGCCGCGCGCTCACGTCGTCCCGGAGCGTGTCGACGGTGCCTTCCAGCTTGTCCGCCGACTTGGTCTCTTTGTCGATACGGTCGATCAGTTCCTGGCGCTCCTTGGCCACCACGGGTGCGGCCACCCGCGCCTGCGCCGCTCCCAGGGTCACGACAAGGGCCGCCAGCACCAGGCCGGCGGCGAGACCGAGCTTCGCCCGGAGGGTCTTCGGCATGCCGCTCTCGCCCGCGGCCTTCTTCCGGGCGGCTGCCTCGGCGTAACCGTCGTCGAGGCTGTGGTCCATGACGTTGGTGAGCAGCGACATGGATGCGTCCGGACGCGAAGGACGCGTGGGTGTGCTCCGAACGGGGGGCTGCTGCGGCATGCCGCACATCGTCGCACGTGGTGGCCTGTACCTCCGAATGGCCCCACCGGCGTGCCGGACAGGCCCCCTTGGGGAGGCATGTCCGGCACGCGCGCGTGCTCCGTGTTTTACCGTCCGGCGCTGTCCACGACCGCCGACCACTCGTCCAACAGGGCCTGCGCAGAGGCGTCGTCGGGCCCTTCGGCCCACAGATGAGTGACCGCTTCGGCCGGGTCGGGCAACACCATCACCCAGCGCCCGTCGGTCTCCACCACCCGCACACCGTCCGTCGTATCGACAAAGCGATCACCGGCCGCTTCCACGACCCGGCGCATCACAAGTCCCTTGACGGCCCAGGGAGTCGCAAGGTCCCTCTTCAGGACGTGTGCCCGGGGAATCCGGGCGTCGATCTGGCTCAGCGTGAGTTGCGTCCGTGCCACCAGCCCGATGAGTCGTACGAAGGCGGCGGCACCGTCGAAGACACTGCTGAACTCCGGAATGATGAACCCGGCCTTGCCGTCTCCGCCAAAGATCGTCGTCTCATCACGCCCGACCCTGGTCAGATCGTCCGGCGAGGTCGTCGTCCACTCGACCTGCGTCCCGTGATAGGCCGCCACCTGCTCGGCGATCCTCGTAGTGGTCACCGGCAGCGCCACCCGCCCGCTGCGCCGCTCCGCGGCCACCAGGTCGAGCATCACGAGCAGCGCCCGGTCGTCCTCGACGATCCGCCCCTTCTCGTCGACGAGCGACAACCGCTCACCGACCGGGTCGAACCGCACCCCGAACGCGGCCCGCGCGGAGGCCACGATCTCGCCGAGCCGCACCAGCCCAGACCGCCGCGTATCAGCGGTCTCCGTCGGCCTGGACTCGTCGAGACCGGGATTGATCGTCAGCGAATCCACACCGAGCTTGCCAAGCAGGCTGGGCAGCACGAGCCCGGCACTGCCGTTCGACGCGTCCACCACGACCTTCAGGCCGGAGTCCGCGATCCCGGTCGTGTCGACATTCCGCAACAAAGACCCGGTGTACGAGTCGAAGACGCTGGCCGGGAAGTGCAGGTCCCCGATCTCACCGGGGAACGCACGCCGGTACTCCTGCCGCGCGAACACTCGGTCCAGCTTGCGCTGACTCCCCTGCGAGAGGTCGGCACCCTGACTGTCGAAGAACATGATGTCGACGGAGTCCGGCACCCCGGGTGTGGTCCGGATCATGATCCCGCCGGCACTCCCCCGCGCGGTCTGCTGCCGGGCCACGGGCAGCGGTACGTTCTCCAGGTCCCGTACGTCGATGGCGCTGGTCTGCAAGGCTGAGATGACCGCCCGCTTGAGCGCACGGGCGCCTCGGGAGTGGTCTCGGGCCGTGGTGACCGTGGAGCCCTTCTTGAGGGTCGTGGCGTAGGCGCCGGCGAGACGCACCACGAGTTCCGGTGTGATCTCCACGTTCAGGATCCCGGACACACCACGAGCGCCGAAAAGGTGCGCCTGCCCTCTGGACTCCCAGATGACCGACGTGTTGACAAAGGCACCGGCTTCGATCGTCTTGAACGGGTAGACCCGCACATTGCCCTGCACGATCGATTCTTCACCGATCAGGCACTCGTCACCGATGACCGCGCCGTCCTCGATCCGGGCCGCTCGCATGATGTCGGTGTTCTTTCCGACGACACAGCCACGCAGATTGCTGTGCTGACCCACGTACACGTTGTCGTGTACGACGGTCCTGTCCAGAAAAGCCCCGGCCTTCACGACGACGTTCGAACCGATGACGGTGTACTCGCGGATTTCCGCGCCGGCCTCGACCTTGGCGTAGTCCCCGATGTACAGCGGCCCGCGAAGAACCGCGTCGGGGTGCACCTCGGCACCCTCGGCCACCCACACGCCAGGCGACAGCTCGAAGCCGTCGATCTCGACGTCGACCTTGCCCTCCAGGACATCGGCCTGCGCCTTCACATAGCTCTCGTGAGTGCCGACGTCCTCCCAGTAGCCCTCGGCGACAAAGCCGTAGACCGGCTTGCCCTCCTTCATCAGCTGCGGGAAGACATCGCCGGACCAGTCGACGGGAACGTCGGCCTCGACATAGTCGAAGACCTCGGGCTCCATCACATAGATGCCCGTGTTCACCGTGTCCGAGAAGACCTGACCCCAGGTCGGCTTCTCAAGGAAACGCTCGACCTTTCCTTCTTCGTCGACGATGGTGATGCCGAATTCCAGCGGATTGGGCACCCGGGTCAGACAGACCGTGACCAGCGCGCCCTTTTCCTTGTGGAAATTGATCAGTTCGGTGAGGTCGAAGTCAGTCAGGGCATCACCGGAGATGACGAGGAAGGCATCGTCCTTCAACGCCTCTTCGGCGTTCTTGACGCTTCCGGCGGTACCGAGTGGCTTCTCCTCATTGGCATACGAGAGCTCCATGCCGAGCTCTTCGCCGTCACCGAAGTAGTTCTTGACCAGCGAGGCCAGGAACTGCACGGTGACTACGGTCTCATTGAGCCCATGCCTTTTGAGCAGCCTCAGCACGTGCTCCATGATCGGTCGATTGACCACGGGCAACAGTGGCTTGGGCATGCTTGAGGTCATGGGGCGAAGGCGTGTGCCTTCGCCTCCGGCCATCACGACGGCCTTCATGTCGGAAGCGTCCTCCTCTGAGAGACGACGGTCTAGCCGACTTCACCAGTCCAGATTGTCCCGCACTTTTGCGCAGCGGGCCATCGAGCGACTGTTACCGCCCCATCGGCAAGGTCAGTCGGCCGTGGCATCCGCACGCAGCAGGCGGCGGACTTGTACCACGTAGAGGACTCCTGCCCACCAGTACAGCGTTGTACCCCATCCGGCGAACGCCCATCCGAAAATCGCTGCGAGTGACGGAAGCCATCCGCTTCCGTCACTGAGCAACAGCAACGGGAACGCGTACATCAGGTTGAACGTCGCGGCCTTACCCAGGAAGTTCACCTGGAGCGGCGGATAGCCGTGCCGCCTGAGGATGCCCACCACTACCAACAGAACCAGCTCCCGCGCCAGCAGTGCAGCGGTCAACCAGATTGGCAGAATCTCGCGCCAGGTGAGTCCGACGAGAGTCGAGAGAATATAGAGCCGGTCCGCGGCGGGATCAAGAAGCCGGCCAAGGCTGCTGATCTGGTTCCAGCGCCGCGCGAGCTTTCCGTCCAGGTAGTCACTGATCCCGCTCAGCATCAGCACCAGGAGCGCCCAGCCGTCGCTCTTGGGGCCTCCGAACTCGGGCCTGAGGATCAACCACAGGAAGATGGGTACGCCGACGAGGCGCGCCATGCTGAGGATGTTCGGGATGGTGAGCACCCGGTCTGTCTGGACGCGGGTCTCCTGGACCTCCACCCGGGGGCCTCCTGTGGGAAAACGTGCCGACGATGCCCCCTGACCCTACCCCAACGCAAAAAAGCTCTGGCTCTTGGGCTGTGTGCCCAAGAGCCAGAGCTCTAAAAGGAGTTCGGCGGCGTCCTACTCTCCCACAGGGTCCCCCCTGCAGTACCATCGGCGCTGTAAGGCTTAGCTTCCGGGTTCGGAATGTAACCGGGCGTTTCCCTCACGCTATGACCACCGAAACACTATGAA
>NZ_JAWOAI010000112.1:0-22178 GCF_033194735.1 Streptomyces sp. W16 | reverse complement strand
CGGAGGTCTCGGTCGCCGGGGGCCGGGTGGCGAAGGCGTGGCCCCACAGGACGGCCAGCGAGCCCAGCACCGCTCCGAGCGCGGAGGCCGGCGACCAGCGGATCGCGGGATCATTCAGCAGCGATGGCAACACGATGGCCCCGCACAGCCATGCCGGGACGGCGAAGGCCGCGGCCGTCGCCGTCCCCGCCACTGCCCACCTGACGTCCCGTCCCATTTCGTCCCCACCCGCGCTGAATGTCCGCATCTGCTACCACGATGGCAGCAACCCCCCAGTCCTGACCCGCCCTTGCACGCACAGAGCGCACCAGCCCACGCGTACGGCGATACGGCCTCTTGCAGCCACCGGTAGTCGGGTGGGTTGACCTTGGCCAGTTCCGTGTCGACCTCGTCGTTGATCGTGCCTGTCCCGTCCGGGCCGAGTCGGCAGCTGGTGGGACGCTGACCAGTGAGATTGCCAGGTGGGTTGAGAATGACGCCGGGCGCTGTTCTCAGACGAGTTGGCTCTCATGGAAGGGGGTGTGCTCGGGGCCTCCTCCCCGGAACGCCGGATACTCGTTCCGTCGCTTGTCAGTGAGGACATGCAGAATGCGTCCATGAGTCACGACTACCGGCCCGGTGACGTGCTGTTGCTGGAGTGCCCTTTCACGGAGACCGCCGTCACCGGGGTCACCCCTTACTACGTCTCTGTGCGGTGGCCGTGGTTGGAGGTGGACCCGCAGGCCGAGAACATGAGGTGGAACAGCCAGACAGCCCTTCCAACGCCCGCAGCCCGCGATTGGGACATCTTCCGAACACAACCAACGGAGACCGCACTGAAGCCGGGCGATACCTGCCTGGTGGGAATCCCCGCGACCATGGTGCACGTCCAGTCGGTCCACCGCTTCGATCCGCCATTGATCACTGGCATGCTGCCGCGGCCCGCGTCCTACGTCGCGGTTCTGCGGCAGGGGGAAACCCACGACCCCGACCTTGAGGACCAGGGCTACACGATTGATCCGGCCGGCGGTGAACCCATACGCATAGAGCTGTTCTTCCGTCCGTACGCCTTCCTCGAACCGGGTGATGAGGTTGCCGACCGGAACGGGCGCGCCTGGCGGTTCGATGCGGCCTGGGACTGGCACCCCTTCGACGGTGAGCGGTCGGGCACTCCAACCTGGCCACTGGCGCTGCTCTCCCGCCATGGCGAGCCGACACCGAAGGAAGCCGCAGCGGTCGCCCAGGCGACGGCGGTCGGCAGCCACGCGGGCGAACGGGAGCGGTGGAGCGGACTCACTCGCGCACGACCAGCCGCCCATCAGCAGTAGTCCCGCCGGGCCGAACAAGATCAGGTGACAGGCGCTGACAGCAGCCAAGATCGCCCGGACAGAGGATTGAGTCTTTGCTGCCTGCCAACGGCAGGCCCGGTGGGCAGTGGGCGGATCATCGGAAAGTGGTCAACGTGGTCCTGTGGGCGAGGGTCCCCAGCTTGGTCGCGAAGGCCCGCCTACGCGCGCGTACGGTGGACGTAGGGGCCGGACGGATACGCCGGCACAGGCACGGTGATCCGTTCCGCTCAGGAGGGAGAGACCATGCCTGAGCACAGGATCGGAACCCGGAAGGATTTCGAGGCAGCCCGCGAGGAATTGCTGGCGCAGGAGAAGGAACTCACCCGACGCGGCGACGAGCTCGCCCGGAAGCGGCGGGAGCTCCCCTGGGTGCCGGTCGAGAAGGACTACCGCTTCGAGACCGGGGGCGGGACCAAGTCGCTCGCGGACCTCTTCGACGGATGCTCCCAGCTGCTCGTCTACCACTTCATGTTCGGCCCGCCGTACGAGGCCGGATGCACGGTCTGCTCCTCGATCGCGGACACCCTTTCCCCCAACGTGATCCACCTCAGGGCCCGCGATGTGACGCTGATCTGCTCCTCGCGGGCGCCGCTCGACAAGCTCCTTTCCTACCGGGAGCGGATGGGCTGGAGCTTCGACTGGGTCTCCGTCGGCGGCAGCGACTTCCACCGCGACCTCGGTTTCCAGTACACCGAGGAAGAGCTGAGGCCGTTCCTCGAAGGCGACGTCCCGCCGACGGTGAGTCAGATGGCGCAGCTGTCCGGCACGGACGTGCGTGGCTACGTCACCGAGGGGCCCGGGATGAGCGCCTACGCGCTCCTCGACGGCACCGTCTACCGAACGTATGTCACCACCGCGCGCGGCCTTGAGGCTGCCATGGCCTACTACGGGCTTCTCGACCGTGCGCCGCTTGGCCGCCACGAGGAGGGCGAGCAGACCCACTGGCTGCGCCGCCACGACGAGTACGGCAAGACCTGAGGGGCCGTCCGTCCCCGACCCGCACACGGGGATCCATGTTCCGCCTCCGCACAACCGCGCCTGGGCTCGGCTCCAGCGCACTCCCGAGTGACAACCGCGGAGAGGTGGGAAAGGTAGGCGAAGAGCAGGGCGCTCAGTCAGTCGGGGCCGCTCCAGTCGAACGGGAAATGCTTGCTGGATTTGCCACTGCGGTCCCAGCTGAAGCCGAACGCGTCGGCCCGGTCCGTGGTCGCGCGACCCCATGTGGCAACCTGGCCCGGACCGACCTCGGCGCCGCCAGGGTTGTGGACCTGCACCCGCGCGCCGACGGGCGTGGTGGGACCGCCGAGGGCCTCGACGAGGGCGGTGACGCGGCCGGGGACCTCGACGCTCCACGCCCCCAGGTCGTCGGCGATCTCCACGATGATGGGGGCGACTTCCATGCCACGGACGTCGAAGGAGGCGAGTTCGTTGAACTGCTTCGGCCAGCCTCCCGCCTCCCCGCTGAAGATCGTGCCGAGAGCGGCGCGCTGCTGATCGTCGGCGCGCGCGTCCACGAAAAAGGCGGCAGCCGTCTCCGTCGCGGCGCCGCCCCAGATGTTGCCGGTGAAAGTCCCGAGCATCAGGAAGTTCAGCCCGTCGAGCCGGACGTCCCCGTACCGGCCCTCGCGTATGTGCCAGACGAGTACCCCGTCGCAGTCGCCTTCGGTCGGGGGCTGGGCGAAGGTGCAGGGGCAGGGTATGGCGCACTTGCAGGTGTCGAACCAGTCGCCGACCAGGTGCCAGGCCGGGCTGGTAGTTGCTTCGGTCATCTCGCTGACCTCCTCTTCCCCCCTCCCCCCGTTACCGCAGGGTCGTGGGAGCGAGGCTGTCCCGCACGGAGCCCCCGCCACGACGGCGGAGCGGCCTCGTCTCCAGCATGCGCCTCCCCGGCGCGGAAGCCCCAGTCCTGCGCAGGGCCACCGCACTGCACACCGCCCGCAGCGGGGAGCAGGCACACGTCCTGAGCCCGCCCTGCCCCACCGACGAGAGCCGCTTACCTGCCCTCCGCTTTTGAGCCTTGCGATTCTGTGCTGTGCTGGGGTTGTCCCGCCGTTTCGCAGCCCTGCCGCTGCGCGGGGCCGCTGCGCCGATCGGGCAGTGGGCGACCTTGGGAGGCGTGCCATGCCCCATCTCCGGTTCGCCCCACCGGTGCCCACCCGGCCGGGAGTGCTGCTGCCGAGACGTGATCTGGCCCTCGGCTGGGTTCTCCTAGTGCTGATCGCCGCTCTGGCCTGGGTACTCACGATCGCCCAGTCCCGCGACATGGGGATGGAGCCGGGCACCATGGGGCTGGCGCTCCCGCTCTTCCTGCTCCTGTGGGTGGTGATGATGGCGGCGATGATGCTGCCGTCGCTGGCGCCGGTCGCCCTCACCTGGGTCCGGGCCATCAACCGGAGCACCGCAGGCCGCGTCCGGGCGCTGCGCATCACTGAGTTCGTCGGCGGCTATCTGCTCTCCTGGGCCGGGTTCGGGTTGCTCGTGTACGGGGGCCTGGCGGCGACCGGGCACCTGGTCGACAGCCACCCCGACACGGGCCGCTGGATCGGCGCGACAGCGTTCCTGCTCGCGGGCGTACAGCAGTTCGGGCCCCTGAAACGGGTCTGTCTACGGCACTGCCGCAACCCCATGTTCCAACTGCTGCGCTACGCACACTTCCGGCCGTGGGCCAGGGACCTGCGGGTGGGCGCGCACCACGGGCTGTACTGCGTCGGCTGCTGCTGGGGCCTGATGATCGTCCTGATCCCGCTCGGCGTCATGAACGTGGCGGCGATGGCCGGACTGGCGGCTGTGATCTTCCTGGAGAAGCTGTGGCGCGGGGGTCCCTGGCTCAGCTGGGCGGTGGGCGCCGCCTTCCTCGTGCTCGCCGTATTGGCCCCGTTCCAGGACTGGCTGCTGCCGGGTCTGCAGATGTCCGGTCCGTCGATGGACCGGATGGCGGCGGGCCCGGCACGGTGAGCGGTCGCGGAACGGCTCGACGTTGTTCACGGCCTCGCGTACGGCGGTGGCCTCACCGCCGGCCGACCCCGCCAGGATCGCGGATCCCTGGCTGACCAGGGACAACACGGTGCCGGCCGACAGGGCGATCGGCATCCATCGGGTCGGCGACGCACGGAAGAACCCGGTCGGCTCCAGCCGTGGTCACCCCGTCACGGGCGGAGCCTTTGCCGCCCTCCTCCCGCGCGGGGCACGCTCCGGGATCTTCGTCCGTGCACGCACTATCCGCGACCGGTGGGCGCGCCCTCCGGCTGCTCGCTGGAGAAGACGTACTCGGCCTGCTCGCCGTACACGGGCTCGTAGGACAGGCCGAACGCCTGCGAGCTGCCGGTGGTGGTGCCGATCGTGAACTCCGGCGCGAATCCGAACATCGCGTTCTTCACCGTCGTAGGACCGCCGTCGGGCCCGCGCAGCGGTTCGAAAGCGAGCTGCGTCCTGCCGTCGACGCTCAAGTGCGATTTCTCCCCGTCGGTCAGCGAGATGCTCGCCCGTTCCACGCCGAGGAACTCGCCGAAGAACTGGGAGAGTTCACCTAACGCCCCGCCCTCATGCCCGGACACGATGCGTTCGAGGGCCTCGGACTGCTGGTCGCCAGCGTCGTCGTCGATGACGATGACGACCTTCCAGTCGCCGGCGGTCAGATGGGAGGGGAAGTGGTTGTACAGGGCGAAGTCGACGCCCGACAGGTCGACCTCGTCCAGGTGGCCCTCGGCCACATGGAAGACGGCGCACCCGAGGCATTCCTCGCGCCCCTGGGGGTCGTGCGGCATCGCGTCGACCGCGCATCCGCAGACCAGCGCGCATGAGCAACTGGCCAGGTAGTTGCCCGAGATGCTCCATGTCATGACTGCTCCTGAAGCAGGGAGTGCGACCGTCGTCCGACGGTGCGGACGGCGCCGGCATCAGAAGCGGACCGGTGGGGAACGCGCGGCCCGCGCAGAACGAACACCGCGCGCCCCGGCCCCGAGCCCGACTCCTCCGACGGCGGTGCGCGGTGCCTCGCCGCTCACGGCCGGGATCCCTGCTGGTGCGACGGGTGCTTCCATCGCCGACTCGATCCGCGGGGTCCGCGGACGACTCTTCCGCCCCGTGAGCCCCTTCTGTTTCCAGCGTAGGTCGCCCGCGGAGGGTGTACAGGTCACACCCATGGGCTGCCCCCGCGCCGCCGACCGCACGTGGCTCGCCGCCGTGGCCGTCGGCCGTGCGATCGAACCGCTCAGGGGCGCCCGTTGAGTGTCGTACGCGATTCGATGTGGTCGAGCATCGCGTCCAGCGCCACCTCCAACGGCCTGACCTCACGCTGGATTTGGGTGAGCAGGAGGCCGCCCTGGAGCGCGGCCAGGGTGGCGAGGGCGAGGTCGTCCGGGTCGCCGTCGAGTTCACCGCGCGCGTGCATGGCCCGCAGGCCGTCGCGGATCGCCGTCTCCCAGCGCAGGAACCCGGAAGCCACCGCGAGCCGCGCCTCGGGGTTCGTCTCCGCCACCTCGCTGCCCAGCGAACCGATCGGGCAGCCGCCGCGGCACTGCAGCCGACGCTGGTATTCCACCAGGGCGTCCCGCCAGCGCCGTAGGCCGGCCATGGAGTCGAGGCCGGCGAACAGCGACTGCTGCATGTCCAGCACGGCCTCGGTCTGGTACTCGATCACGGCCAGCAGCAGCGCCTGTTTGTCGGCGAAGTAGTGGTAGATCTGCGAGCCGCTCACCCCGGCGGCGGCGCGGACGTCCTCCAGTGTCGCTTCTGTCACGCCCCGCTCGTACATGAGCTGGGCGGCCGCGGCCACGATGCGATGCCGGGTCTCCTGCCCCTTGCGGGTCAGCTTCTTCTCCGCCGGGCGGCGTGTCTCGGTGCTCACGGTCGTCCACGTTAGCAGATTCTGGATTGGACAACCCATTTTTTCGGCGCCAGAGTGGGTCAGGCAGCCCATTCTGGTCGCGCGGATCGCGGCCGTACTCCCGGAAGGACCCAGCATGGAACTCTCCGACAAGGTCGCCCTGATCACCGGCTCGACCGGCGGCATCGGTGCCGAGACAGCCCGGTTGATGGCCGCGGCCGGCGCGGAGGTCGTCGTCTCCGGCCGCGATGCCGGGCGCGGAGCCGCGACGGTGCGGTCGATCACGGACGCCGGCGGGCGGGCGCGCTTCGTCGCGGCCGACCTCACCGACCCGACCGCGATACGCCACCTCGCCGAGGAGGCCGGCGACGTCGACGTCCTGGTCAACAACGCCGCGATCTTCCCCGGGGCACCCACCGTGGACCAGGACCCCGGCACGCTCGATGAGGCCCTCGCCGCCAACGTCCGCGCCCCGTACCTCCTCACCGCGGCCCTGGTGCCCGCCATGATCGCCAAGGGCTCCGGCAGCATCGTCAACGTCAGCACCATGGCCGCCCGGATCGGCATGCCCGGTCTGTCCGTCTACAGCGCCACCAAGGCCGCGTTGGAGTCGCTGACCCGTACCTGGGCCGCCGAGTTCAGCCCGGCCGGTGTCCGCGTGAACACCGTCGCGCCCGGCCCGACCAGGACCGACATGGTGCTCGCCACGGTCGGCGAGGAAGGCGCCGAACGGTTCGCCAAGACCACCGTGCTCGGCCGGCTCGCGAACCCGCGCGAGATCGCCGAGGTGATCCTCTTCCTCGCCTCGGACCGCGCGAGCTACCTCACCGGCGCGACCATCGCGGCGGACGCCGGCCGGACCGCCGTGTAGGCCGTACAGCGGATGCCGCCCGGACCGCCGGCCGGCGGATCCCGGTGAAGGCCACAGCGGGCGACAGCACCTTGGAGCTGTGGAGCCCACCCGCGTAGTCGGCGATGGTGGCGTATCCGTGGCCGTGCAGGGAAGCGTCCGGTCGACGCGCCGCGCGTCGACCGGATCGGACGGTCATACAGCAGGGCGCCGCCCCCACGAGAGCGCGAGTCAAGGGCGGCGGTCACAGCCCTGCGCGGGAGCGCCGGTCAAGGCCGGCAGGGCAAGGAGATCGGCCATTGCGTCCAGGGCAAGCTGCCCCGCTCCCGTGCCGTGCCGCGGGCCATGTACAGCAGCACATCTCGCAGTACCTGGTGATGGCGGTCCAGGACGGCCTGGACCTCCGGATCGTCGTTCTCCGCCCTGACAGACGCGTTGGAGACCACGCAACCCCCACGGGCGACGGGCAACATTGGCACCGAGCGCTGCTCCAGGTAGCGGCGCAGCAGAAGCAGCAAGAATCTGATGGAAGTGCCCCGGAGTGGCGTTGGTCGTGGCGCCGGCTCCGGGCATCGTCGTGCGCGATCGCGGACCGACCGGCCGGCGTCGCTGCTCATGGACGGGCCTCGTCCTGAGTGGGTGCCCGGTCCTGGGCGACTGGGCGGAGACGGGTGAGCAGGTCGCGTCGGCCACGGGCGGACAAGCCGATCTGGCCGGCGCGTTCGAGATCGATCATGCCGCTGAGCAGTCCCAGGACGGCACGGGGCGGCCCGTCCAGGACGAGGTCCGGTTCGGTGGCGCGGCCGAGCCGGGTGTGGATGCCACCGTCTCGCAGCTCGATGACGGCCAGCTCGTCGGACGCGATGAGTTGAATCACCGCGGGCGGGGCGTCGGGGTCGGCGTCGCTGGTGAACCAGGCCGGGGCGTAGGCCAGCCACTGTGCCTGGAACGCGTCGTCCGGCCGTTCGACGGTCATGAACCGCAGACCCCACAGCCCGAGCGCCTTCAGCACCGGCTCCAGCTCCAGACCGGCCTCGCTCAGGGTGTAGAGGACGGTGGCGACCGGCGGCGGCGCGTCCTCGCGCGTAATCAGTCCGGCGGCCTCAAGTTCCTTGAGGCGGGTCGACAGCAGGTTCGCCGCGACGCCCGGCAGCCCGTTCTTCAGGTCCGTGAACCGGCACGGGCCCCGCAGCAGCAGCTCCCGGACGATCAGCAGTGTCCAGCGGTCGCCCACGACGTCGAGGGCCCGGGCGATCGAACAGTACTGGCCATAGCTCCGCATGCGGCAAGCCTAGGCCGTCGGTGGTTTATTTTCCAAATCAGTCAGTAGAAAAACTCAACCACTCGTGCTTAATCTTCCACCATGACTCGTGCACCGTCGAAACCACTTGTGCTCGTCGCGCTGCTTATGGCCTCGTTCGTGATCAACCTCGACACCACTCTGGTCAACGTGGCCCTGCCGACCCTGACGCGTGAACTGGGCACCTCCACCGCGCAGTTGCAATGGGTGGTGGATGCCTACAACCTCGTGTTCGCCGCCCTGCTGATGACCTCGGGGAGCCTGTCCGACCGCTTCGGTCGCAAGGGAATGCTCATGGCCGGTCTGCTGGTGTTCGGCGTGGCCAGCTTCGTCGGGGGGTACGCGGGCACCCCGGCGGAGCTGATCGCGGCCCGAGCCGTGATGGGTCTGGGGGCCGCGATGACCTTCCCGGCCACGCTCTCCCTGCTCACCGGCGTCTTCACCAGCCGCAAGGAGCGGGCGTTGTCCATCGGCCTGTGGGGCGCAACGGCCGGTATGGCCATCGCGCTGGGGCCGATAGCGGGCGGCTTCCTGCTGGAGCACTACAGCTGGTCGAGCATCTTCTACGCTCTCGGTCCGGTGTCTCTGGCCGTCATCGCCCTGGTGGCATGGTTCGTCCCCAGGTCGCGGAACCCCCTCCCGCACCGCCTGGACTTCCTGGGCCTGGTGCTGTCCGGCGGTTTCATGGGGCTGCTCGTGTACACCGTCATCGAGGCCCCGGACCGTGGCTGGGCGTCGGCGGCGTCGCTCGCCGGCTTCGCCGGTGCCGTGCTCCTGCTGATCGCGTTCATCGTCGGCGAGCGCCGCGCCGACGAGCCGATGCTCAACGTGCGGCTCTTCAGCGACATGCGCTTCAGCGCCGCCAGCGCCTCGGTCACGATCGCGTTCTTCACCCTGTTCGGGTTCATCTTCCTGATGACGCAGTTCTTCCAGTTCGTCCGGACGTACAGCCCGCTGTCCACCGGCGTCCACCTGCTGCCGGTCGCGGTCTCCGTGGCCGTCGGATCGACCCTCGGGACGCGGCTCGCGGTCCGCGCCGGCACCAAGGCGATCGTCACCGCCGGGCTGGCCCTCCAGGCGATCTTCTACTTCTGGGTCGCAGGCGACATCTCCCCCACCCTCAGCTACGGGATCATCGCCGTCCAGATGGTCGTCTACGGCCTCGGCATGGGTCTGACCTCCGCGCCGGCGACCGAGTCCATCATGGGTGCGGTCCCCGCCGACCAGGCCGGCGTGGGATCCGCCGTCAACGACTCCACCCGCCTGCTCGGCGGAACCCTCGGGGTCGCGGTCATCGGCAGCGTGTACGCCTCGCTGTACGACGCGCGGCTCGACACCGCGCTCCCCGCGGGACTGCCGCCCGCACTGAGGGACCTCGCCCATCAGTCCGTCGGGGCGGCGTTCGGCGTCTCCGGCCGGCTCGCAGCCCACGGTCAGACCGCCACGGCCGAAGCCGTACGTCAGGCCGCGACCGGTGCCTTCGACCACGGTCTCAGCGTCGGATGCGTCGTCGCCGGAGTCGTCGCGCTCGCCGGTGCGCTGCTCGCCGCCGTCTTCCTGCCCGCTCAGCCCCCGCAGCAACTCGCCCCGCAACACCAGCCGGTCGAGCCGACCGACACCACCAGCAACCGAAAGGACCCGGTGCCATGACCTACGGAGAAACCGCCGTCGACCAGACCATCGACCGACTCCTGAGCGACCATCGCGATCTCGACGCCGCGGCCGACGGGGCCCTGGACAACCTCGACCAGTTCCACATCGGCGGCGCCGACGCGGTCGAACTGCTCATCCCCACCCTCGCCCTGAACCAGGGTGACGTCGTCCTGGACGTCGGCTCCGGATTCGGCGGACCCGCGCGCCAGATCGCCCGCCGCACCGGCAACCACGTCGTCGGCCTCGACATCACCCCGGCCTACGTCGACGCCGCACGCGACCTCACCGCCCGGGCCGGACTCGGCGACCTCGTCCACTTCCACGCCGGGGACATCGCCGGTCTCCGGCCGGATCCGGCCTTCGACGCTGCGCTCACCATGCACGTCCAGATGAACGTGCGGGACAAGACCACCTGGTTCCGTCACATCGCCGAACGCCTCGCCCCCGGCGCGCACCTGGCCGTCTGGGAGGTCTGCCAACCACACCAGGCCGACCTGCCCTGGCCCATGCCCTGGTCGCTCGACGGCACCGACAGCTTCGTCGTGTCCGCCGAAACACTGCTCGCCTGCGTCAAGGGCGCGGGATTCGCCGCAGTCGAATGGACGAACGAATCGGCATGGGTCAAGGACTGGGTCGACAGGACCTTCGCGAACGGCCTGCCCGCCGGACCCGCACTGCCGATGCTCCTCGACGACGGCTATACCCGCGTCATCAACTACGTCACCGCGCTCGCGGACGGCTCCCTCGAAGTCTGGCACGGCTCTTTCACCAAGGACGCCGGCTGACTACCTAGGGGGGATACAAGGAACGCCCCGATCGGGCCGTGCCACGAGAAAGCTCGCACGGGTTGGGTAAGTTGTGCGGCTGCTGAACTGAGCCCGTTCGATCTGTCGCAGCCCGCCTTGTCCGGCGTCTCCGGCACACATTCCGGCGAGTTGTAGTCAGAACTCGCCGAACCGTGGGAAGCGGCCGACCCGTCCGCGTCGTTCCCGCAGTTCGAACTCCCGCGGCGCGGCGAGCCACTGGGAGCACTGCCCAGGACACCGATGCAGCGCGGCGAACGCACCAGGCGGCCGGCGCCCGCCGCACGGTTCTCACCTGCGGGGGCGGAACGTCCGCTCACCATGACCGCGTGACCGCGATGAACATCCTGCCGCGGCGCACGCCTCAGCGGTAGTCGGGGTTGGCCGCGTCGAGGCGGCAGCCGGCGTCCCATTCGGAGCGCTGGTTGCCGTGCGCCGGAATGCCCTTGGCGCGCTTGAGCATCGCCGCCATGTGCATCAGGTTCCAAGCCATGAACGTGGTGTTGCGGTTGGTGAAGTCGTTCTCCGGCCCGCCCGAACCGGGGTCGAGGTAGGAGGGTCCGGGTCCCGCCGGACCGATCCAGCCGGCGTCGGCCTGCGGCGGGATGGTGTAGCCGAGGTGCTGGAGGCTGTAGAGGATGTTCATCGCGCAGTGCTTCACGCCGTCCTCGTTGCCGGTGATCAGACAGCCGCCGACGCGCCCGTAATAGGCGTACTGGCCCTGGGAGTTGAGCAGCCCCGAGCCTCCGTAGAGCCGCTCGACGACCTTCTTCATGACCGAGCTGTTGTCGCCCAGCCAGATCGGCCCGGCCAGCACCAGGATGTCGGCGGCCATCACCTGCTCGTACAACGCCGGCCACTCGTCCCTCGCGAAGCCGTGCTCGGTCATGTCGGGGTAGACACCGGGGGCGAGTTCGTGGTCGACGGCCCGGATCTCGGAGGTGGTGACCCCTCGCGCCATCATGATCGCCGAGCTCTTGTCGATCAGCCCCTGGGTGTGGCTGACCTCCGGGGAAGGCTTGAGCGTGCAGTTGATGAACAGGGCGGTGAGGTCGTCGAAGCGGTACGCGTCGTCGGCGGGGTTCTCGGCGGTCACAGCGGGCTCCTTCGCACGGGACAGGGGGCCGCCCCGGAGCGGGACGTGTCCAGCCGCAGCCTCTCGCGTGGATCTCTGTTTGTCGCGCTTTGTCCGCCACTCGTCACCGTTCCGACCGATGTCGCGCACGCTCCCGCACTCGCTGGGATCCTGGGCCCATGGCGATGGACGTGACGGTGCGGCGCGTGATTCCGCTGCCGCCCGAACAGGTGACTGCATACGCCATGGACCGGCGTCACGACACCTGGGGGCACTCCCATGCCCGTTCAGGGCCATGGGGGAGGACCCAGGGCATCCGCAGGGCGGAGCTGACCCAGGAGGCGGACGGCGGCGGGTCCCGGGTGGGCGCCGAGGTCACCCGCAGGGCGCGCTTCCTCGGCCGGAGCATCGACTACGTGCTGCGCGTAATCGCGTACGAGCAGCCCCGGCTCCTGGACATGACCGCTTCGGCCGCCCCCATGCCCATGCACGTCACCTACGCCTTCGAGGCCCGCCCGCACGGCACCCTGGCCGCCGTCCGGGTGCGCGGCGGCCCACGCGGTCTCCTTCGGGTGGCGGCGCGCCTGATGTCCCGTCAGGTCCGCTCCAGTCCTGCCAAGGACCTGCGCGGCCTCGAACAACGGCTCACCGACCGGGAAGGCGGCACGTGATGGCGTACGACGAAGGGCTGGCCGAGCGGATCCGGGAGCGGCTCGGAGCGGATCCCGATATCACGGAGAAGAGGATGTTCGGCGGCATCGCCTTCCTCCGCAGCGGGAACATGGCCGTCGGCGTGACCGGAGACGATCTCATGGTCCGGGTCGGCCCCGACGCCACGGACGCGGCGCTTGCCCGGCCGGGTACGCGCATCTTCGACATGACGGGCCACCCGATGCGCGGCTGGATCGTGGTCGCGGGCTCCGCCATCGCCGAGGACGAGGCGCTCGGCGAGTGGATCGACGAGGGCCGCGCCTTCGCGGCGAGCCTGCCACCCAAGTAGCGGGCCCGCTGCCGCAGGGATCCTTCTCCCGGCCGGGTCCGGGTCTGCGGGCGCCCGGCCACGGAGTTCTCATGGCCGTCCGGTACACGGGCGGTCCCGGAGCCTGCCGCGTAGTGTGGATGACGAGGAGATGAGGGTCATGACCGGGCAGGTATTGACCGAGGTCAGCGCCGTCGTGGCGGCCGAGCGTGAGGCCGATCTCGTCGCGGCCTACCGCGAGCTCGTCGCCCGCCCCTTCCCCGATGGCCCGGTGCGAAGCGAATTGCTGAGCGGACAGGACGGGCACTGGCGGATTCAGACGCTGTGGCAAGACCGTGCAGCCCTCGACGCCATGCGCGCCGCCTACCCGGGCGGCCCGCCGGCACCCCGACTCTTCCGAGAAGTCGGCGCCGCCCCCGCGCTCGCACTGCTCGACGTCAAGGTCCACAGCGTCGCGCCAGGCGAACCGAGCTGATCCGACGCTGCGCCCGGTCGGAGGTGGCGCTTGGACAGATACGACCACCCTTGGTCATCAGACGGCAGTCGGTATTCGCGGGGCCGACGGTCAGCGCGGCAGAGCTTCCTGGCCTCGGTCCGGGAGGAATCCGGGACGGGTGCGGCTCTCTTGAGCCCGGCCGATGTCGGTCGGATCCTCGGCCGCGTCGACGGCCTGCGGGTCCGGCGAACACTCCCCCAGGTAGCGGCCCAACTGGGCAGCCACCAGCAGATAGCTGTAGCGGGTGGTCTCCGGATAGTTCCCCGCCCGCAACGAGCGGTCCCAGTCCCGCAGAAACCCCGAAGATCGGAAACGACCCATACGAAAAGGGCCCCCACAGGCTCTCGCCCGCGAAGACCCTTCGCACCGTCGGGACGACAGGATTTGAACCTGCGACCCCTTGACCCCCAGTCAAGTGCGCTACCAAGCTGCGCCACGTCCCGGTCGCGCCGCACCCGGTCGGTCGGGTGAACGCGCAGGTAGACCTTACCGCATGTGCAGGGTCACTTCGGCGGTGTCGGGGTGTCGTGGGTGCGGTACATCGCCTGGATGTCCAGCTCCAGTTGGACGGTGGGGCCGACGACGGCGATGCCCCGGGCGAGCATGCTGCGCCAGTTCAACGTGTAGTCCTCGCGGTGCAGTTCGGCTGTGGCTAGGGCCGCGCAGCGGAGTTCCTCCGCGTAGCCGCCGTTGACCGTGCCGAGGTAGGTGGTGTCCAGGTTCACCGAGCGGCTCACGCCGTGCATCGTCAGCGAACCCTGCAACGTCCACTTGCTGCCACCGCGGTACGCGAACCGGGTGCTGGTGAAGTCGATGTAGGGGTAGCGCTCCACGTCGAGGAAGTCGCCGGAGCGCAGGTGGTTGTCCCGTGTCGTGTTGCCGGTGGTGATGCTGGACGCGTCGATGCGGACGTGGACCTTGGAGTCGGCCACGTCCTGGGCGATCTGGATGCCGCCCTGAAAACGCTCGAACCGGCCGTGCACATGGGCCATGCCGACGTGTTTGGCGATGAAGCGGATCGCGGTGTGCGGCGGGTCGAAGAGCCAGGTGCCGGGCGGCGGGAGTTCCTGGGCGCGGCCGGGCTGGAGCCATACGCGTTCGGCGGGCGCCGCGGTTCCGGCGGTGATCTCCACCGTCTCCTGGTGCGGCTGGAGTCCCTGGGCCGAGACGAGGAGGCCGTAGCGCCCGGGCGGCAGCGCGGCGAGGAAGAAGCCGTACGGGTCGGTCGTACCGGAGGCGGCGACGCGGTGCGAGTCCAGGGCCGTCACCGTGACCTCGGCGGACGCCATGGGCGCGCCCATCGGGTCGACGATCTCACGGGCGAGGCCGCCCGCGCCGGGCGGGAGGGGGAGCGAGAGGCCCGCCGCCGTGGCGGAGGCGCCTTGGGGCAGCCAGCGCCTGAGCAGTGCGAGGGCCATGGTGATCACCTTTCTTCACAGCAGTCGTACCAGCCTGCGGCGCCGGACGACACGTCCCCGATCGTGGGCGCTCCGGGGACGGAACGGGTGTCTCATATCGAGACACCCGTTCCGCCGCGCTCCGCGTAGCGGCGGACAATTGGTTCCAGATAGTCCGCGTGCGGGCCCGCCAGGTCCGGGAGTTGGGCCGTGGAGCCGATCAGGGCGATGCGGTTCAGTTCCGGTTCGCGGCCCTGCGCCGTCTCCGCCGCCACCGCCGCCTCGAATCGCTCGCGCAGGTGCGCCGCCGGGAGGGACGGGGCGCGGAACAGGACGCCGACGCTGCCGTTTCCGGCGCGGGTGACGTTCCAGTAGGTGAGGTCTTCGGGCGGGGTGTCGATGCCGGCCTCTTCGGCCAACTCCCGTGCGGCGTGGCGGCGCAGGGCCGCCAGATCGAGGGGGTCGTCTCCGTCCGGCGGTTCGATGGATCCGCCAGGCAGCTGCCAACGCCCCGGCGCCGCCGTGGAGTTCGACATGCGCCCCACCAACAGCCGCCCGTCGTCGGCCGGTTGGAGAACAGAGGCGAAGAGGGACGGCATCGACGAAGCATGGCCCGGGACGCGTCGCAGGGCGAAATGGCGGTACGTCGTCCTGACCCAGGACACGACCAGGTCGCAGGGGCCCTCCCGTACCGTGCCCGCGCACACCACGACCGGCCCGTCGAAGAAGCTCGGGTTGACGCGCACCAGTTCGTCCCAGACCCGGTTCATGGCGAGCCGCTCCTCGGGGGTGAGCCGAGGAGCGGCGGTTTCGACAAGCCTGAGCCGGTGGACGTCCAGGAGTTCGGCGCCGGGGCGCCGCGCGCTCTGTTCGATCATCGGCTCATGCTGGCACACCGGGCGGGTCAGTTCAGGGCGCCGGGAGCCATCACCGACGCTTCCTCCTCCGCCTTCAGGAGCGCCGACTCGGAGCCGCCGACGGTCTTTCCTCCGCTACGGCCCGACCGCCGCGCCGGCACCATGAGCGCGGCCAGTGAGGCGCCGAGCAGCAGCACCGCCAGCAGGGCGAACCCGTGCGTGTACCCGGAGCCGTAGGGCAGGCCGGATGCCTGGAGGTGGCCGGTGACCAGGACGCTGGTCACCGCGGCGCCGATGGAGCCGCCGATGGTGCGGATGTTGGCGTTCATGCCGGTCGCGGCGCCGGTCTGCTCGGGCGGGACGCTGCCGACGATGAGGTTGGCCATGGAGGCGAAGGCGAGTCCGATGCCGAGGCCGAAGATGCCCGCGACGAGGGCGATCTGCCACTGCTGGTCGTGCCAGAGGGCGAGGATCCCGCAGGCGACCGCGCCGAGTGCGGCACCGGTGGTGAGCAGCGCCTTGGCGCCGACGACGGGCTCCAGCCGGCCGCTGAGCACACCGGAGACGAACATCGCGACCAGCATCGGCAGCATGAGGAGTCCGGACGCGGTCACGCTGGCGCCGAAGCCGTAGCCGGCGGACGCGGGGGTCTGGACGAAGCCGGGCAGGAAGGACCAGATCGAGTACATGCCCGCGCCGAAGAGCAGCGCGGCGGTGTTGGTGGTCCACACGGACGGCAGTCGCATCACCTTGAGGTCGATGAGCGGGCTGCGGGAGCGGGCCTCGGCGTACAACCAGGCCGCGAAGAGTACGACGGCCGCGGCGAACAGGCCTACGACCCGGATGGAGCCCCAGCCCCACCGGCTGGCCTGGCTGAGCGGGAGCAACAGCGCCACCAGCCAGCCCGACAGGAGTACGGCGCCGGACCAGTTGACGCTTCCCTCGGCGCGGTTGGGCGACTCGGGGACGTAACGCAGGGCGATGAGGGTGGTGACGGCGACGATGCCGACGGGGAACCAGAACAGCCAGCGGTAGTCGAGCGCCGACACGATGGGACCGGCGGCCACCATGCCGACACCGCCGCCGGCGGCGATCACGGCCGACAAGTTGCTGATGCTGCCGGGGACTTGGGACGCGTCGAACTCGTCCCGGATGATGCCGAAGGAGAGCGGGAACAGCGCGCCGCCGATGCCCTGGACGACCCGGGCGATGATCAGTACGCCGATGTTGGGCGCGAGCGCGGCGATCAGACAGCCGGCCAGGACGGCCAGGAGGACGGCGACAAGGGTGCGTTTCTTGCCGACCAGGTCGCCGACGCGGCCGAGTATCGGGGTGAAGACCGAGGCGGACAGCAGATAGGCCGTCATCACCCAGGTCGCGGTGGACTGGGAGGTGTGCAGCGCGTGCTGGACGGTCGGCAGGGCCGGCGCGATCAGCGACTGCAGCATGGAGAAGACGCCCGCACCGGTCGCGAGGACCGCGAAGGTGAGGCGGGTGGACTTGCGGGGCATGGAGAGCCTCTCCGAAAACAAGCGAACGGGGTGCGGCCGCACGGATCCGCGGCTGACGCACCCACACTGCTAAAGTGGAGGTACCCCTCCACCATAACGGAGGCACCCCTCCGGTTCAACCCAGTCCGCCCCAGGGAGGCACCCGTGACGGCCCAGCCGTTCCCCGTCAGCGAGATCGTCGCCGCACAGCGCCCGCACCGTAAGGACGCGGCCCGCAACTACGACGCCCTGCTGGCCGCCGCCCGCGAGGCCTTCGCGGAACACGGTTCGGAGGCGTCGCTGGAGGACATCGCGCGCCGCGCGGGCGTCGGCATCGGCACCCTCTACCGCAACTTCCCGACCCGCCGGGCCCTCTTCGAGAGCGTCTACGCGGATGACGTGAACGCCCTGTGCCAGGCCGCTCTGGCCGTCGCCGACCAAGAGCCGTGGGAGGCACTGACCTCCTGGCTGAACCGTTTCGCGGGCTACATGGTGACCAAGCAGGCCGTGCGCGAGGCGCTGGACAACGACTCGGAGATCTTCGGAACCTGCCGCGAGTCGATGTTCTCCGCGGGCGGCCCGCTGTTCGAGCGCGCACAGAAGGCGGGCCTGGCCCGCACGGACATGGACTTCGGTGATCTGCTGCGCCTGGTGGCCGGGGTCACCGGCACGACGTTCGTGGACGACACCCAGCGCGACCGCGTCCTGGCCATCGCGCTGGACGGCGTCCGCACGAACCGCTGACTACGCGGGGGCCGTTCCCTCGAACGCCGTCCGCAGCAACGCGAGTACGCCCTCCTCGGTCACCGGCCGGGGATTGGCGTACGCCTGACTCACCGCCTGCGTGGCCGCCGTCGCCAAGTCGCCCTCCTTCAGGCCGAGTTCGGCGAGCGAGCGCGGTGCGCCGAGCCGCCCGGCCAGCTCCCACAGGGCTACCGGGGCATCCTCCGCATGCAGTGCGCGGGCCACGGCGGCCGCCGCCTCCGGTGCGGCGGGCGCGTTGTACGCCAGCGCGTACGGCAGCACCACCGTGTGCGTCTCGGCGTGCGGGAGGCCGAAGGTGCCGCCGAGGACGTGGCACAGCTTGTGGTGCAGGCCCATGGTGGTGGCACCGAGGCATGAGCCGCAAAGCCATGCCCCGTACAGGGCACACCCCCGGGCCTCCAACGACCGTGGCTCGGCGGCCAGTTCGGGCAGCGCACCCGCCAACGCCCGTACGCCTTCCTCCGCCATCAGCGCGATCAGCGGCGAGGTGTCCGGGGCGTACAGGGCTTCCACGGCGTGGGCGATCGCGTTGATGCCGCTGGTCACCGTGAGCGGGACGGGGAGACCGAGGGTGAGTTCCGGGTCGTAGACGACGCTGCGGGGCAGGACGGCGGGGTCGCGGCCGGTTCGTTTGGCGCCGTTCTCGGTGAGGCCCCAGACCGGAGTCATCTCGGAGCCGGAGTAGGTGGAGGGCACGGCGATCAACGGGAGGCCGGTGCGCAGGGCGATCGCCTTGCCGAGGCCGATCGACGAACCGCCGCCCACCGCGACGCAGCCGTCGGCGCCCAGCGTGCGCGCCAACTCGACCGCACGGTCGGCGACTTCGACCGGGACGTGCATCTTCGCCTCCGCGTGGACCCCGACGCACGCCTCCCCCAGCGAGTCGGCGACCGCCTGCGCGGTGTCGGCGCCCCGGGCACCCGAGAGCACCAACACCCGTCGCAGACCGAGCCGTTCGGCCTCGCCGGCGGTCGCGGTCAGCGCGGCGCCGGGGCGGAAGACGACCCGCATGGGCTGGGCGTCGTAGGCGAAGTCGAGGAAGTCCTTCACGCGTGGTCCAGTACGAGGTCGAAGCGGGCGTGGCGGAAGGGGTTCTCGATGCCGAACTCCCGTGCCAGGGAAGGGTCGTCGGTCGGGGTGAAGTCCTCGACGAGGCTCTGTTTGACGGCGAAGACGGCGTCGGAGTCGAGGTAGTCGCTGCCCGCGACGAAGATGTGGGTGGTGACGGGGGTGTGGCCGTCCGCCGAGGCGATGAAGTGGATGTGGGCGGGGCGGTAGGGGTGGCGGTTGGTGGCTTTGAGGAGTTCGCCGACCGGGCCGTCCGTGGGGATGGGGTACGGGCTCGGTACGCAGGTGCGGAACCAGAAGCGGCCCTCGGCGTCCGTGGTGAACAACCCCCGCCCGTTGCCCGGGGGTTGGAGATCCGGGCGCTGCACGTCGTAGAAGCCGTTGCCGTCGGCCTGCCACACGTCGAGGAGTGCGCCCGGCAGCGGAGTGCCGTCCCCGGAGACGATCCGGCCGCTGACCACGCACGGTTCACCGCCGCCCACCAGGTCGATGTTCGCGCCGAGTTCACGGACCGGCGACTCCGTCATGTGGAAAGGGCCGAGCACCGTCGACTCGGTGGAACCGGCGGCTCGGTCACCGTTGATCGTCTCCACCAGCATCGACAGACCGAGCACGTCCGACAGGAGGATGAACTCCTGCCGGGTGTCCGTGCACATCTTCCCGGTCTCCGTCAGGAAGCCGATCGCCCGCTCCCACTCCGCCTGGGTCAGGCGGGTCTCGCGCGCGAACGCGTGGAGGTGCCGGATCAGGCCGGTCAGCAGTTCACGCAGGCGGGGATCGGCCGTCCCCTCCAGACTGGCGACGGCCTCGTCCGTGACGGTGACGTCAGTGGTCATTGCGTCTCCCTACCCTCTGCGAAATGCCCCTGTGCGAAATGTCAGCCGTGCCCGAGGATGCGGCGCAACGCGTCCGTGAGCAACTGTTCGGCGTTCTCGGCCGTGTCGGCGTGGCGGAAAGCGACATAGCCGTCGGGGCGTACGAGGAGCGCGCCCGCGTCGGACACCTCGCTGAGGCGGGCCCAGTCACCGTACGGGTCGTCGTACTCCTGGCCGGGGCCGATCACGACCGTGGCGATGTCCAGGGGGTGTGCCTGCGCCGCGCGCACCCAGGCGTCGCCGCCGATGCCGGTGAGGAGGGTGAAGCGGCCCTTGCCGACCGTGTCGAGGGTCGAGACGGTGCGGGTGCCGGAGGTGATCCAGGCGTGCGGGAGCTTGGCGCCGGGGCGGGAGCTGGGCTGGTGGTACAGCTCGCGGTCGCGTTCGAAGCCGGGGTCGGGCGTGCCGTCGGGCACGACCGCGATCGAACTCTCCGCGGAATAGCGCTGGTTGAGGTCGACGCCGTGCGCGTTGAACTCGTAGACCTTGAAGGCGATCGCCTCGCGCAGGGCGGCCCGTTGCTTCTCCGCGGCCTCGGTGGCGTCCTTGCGGGCCTCGATGTTGGCCCACAACTGCTCGGGGGTCTGCGGGGAGAGGCCGTCCAGCGCCTCGAAGATCGGGGCGGTCTCACCGATGGACTTGTTGGCGCGGGTGACGATCTGCTTGCCGACGGGGGCGCGTTCGGCGTCGTAGGTGTCGAGGAGCTTCGGCGTGGCCGTGCCGTCGAGGACCAGCTTCAGCTTCCAGGCCAGGTTGTAGGCGTCCTGGATCGAGGTGTTGGAGCCGAGCCCGTTGGACGGCGGGTGGCGGTGCACGGCGTCGCCGGCGCACAGGACGCGGCCGTTGGCGTAGGTCTCGGCGTACATCTCGTTGACCGTCCACGCCGAGGACGACTTGATGGTGACCGGGAGGTCGTCGTCGCCGACCAACTGCCGTACGACGGACACCGCGTACTCCTCGGTGAGGTCGGGGGCGCCGGCGCTCACGTCGTAACCCCACACGATCAGCCACTCGTTCCAGGGCTTGACGCAGCGCACCAGGCCCGCGCCGATGCCGCCGACGGTGGCGCCTGGGGCGAGCACCCAGTAGAGGGTGGAGGGGCGGTGGGCGGTGTATTTCGTGAGGTCCGCGTCGAAGACGATGTTGATGCTGCCCGCGACGCCCATCTGGCCGCCCATCGACAGTCCGGCGTCCTCGGCGACCTGGGAACGGCCGCCGTCGGCGCCGATGAGGTACTTGGCGCGGATCTGGTACTCGTCGCCGCGCAGCCGGTCCTCGACGGTGACCGTGACGCCGTCCTCGTCCTGGACGAAGGACTTGTAGACCGTGCTGAAGCGGACGTTCGAGCCGCGCGCGAGCGCCGCGTCGATGAGCACCGGTTCCATCAGGTGCTGCGGCATGTCGCACATGCGGGTCGGGCTGGCCAGGTCGTGGGCGGCCTGCACGAGCGGGTCGTTGCCCCAGGAGCGGATCCGGCCGAGTTCCTCGCCGGCCATGCTGGTGCAGAACGTGGTGTTGCCCATCAGGTTCTGCGGGGTCGCCTTGGCCAGCACCTCGTCCTCGACACCGAGGTCGCGCAGGACCTCCATGGTGCGCTGGTTGGTGATGTGCGCGCGGGGCGTCCTGGTGAGGCGCGAGTAGCGGGTGACGACGATGTGGGGCACGCCGTAGGTGCTCAGCGCCAGCGCGGCACAGGCGCCGGCCGGGCCGCTGCCCACGATCAGTACGTCGGTCTCGACAACGTGCACGGCGGGACGCTCCAGGGGGTGAGGCAGGTTGAGACTGGGGTGAGAAAGGCACCGACTCTTCACGATCATCATGCGGCCCGGACACGCGCGGGTGTCTCATTACGAGACAGTTACAGCCCCGCGGCGGCTGCCGTCACGGGCCCGATACGGTGAGAGGCGTCATGACCATCGTCGAGCACTCCCCCGCCCTCGCCCCGCTGCGCCAGGCGCGCGAGCGGTTCCTCACCGGCCGCCCGCTGCCCGACGGCGTCCCGGACGAGGTCCTCGCCGCCTGGCGGCGCGCTCGCTTCTTCGGCGTACGGCACGATCTCGACGGTCCGCTCCACGATCCCGAACCGCCCGTCGAATCAGCCCTGTTGGAGGCGGCGCGGCCGGTCCTGGAGCGCATCGCGCCGGCCCTCGGCAGCCACTCGGCGCTGCTCCTCACCGACGAGCGCCTGCGGGTGGTGTGGACCGCGGGCGAGGTGCCCGGCGGTGACCGGTGCCGCGATCTGTCCGAGCGGGAGGTGGGCCACAACAGCGCGGCCCTCGCCCTGCGCACCCGGTGCCGGGCCGAGGTGCACGGCCCCGAGCACTTCCTCGACGTGTGGCAGGACGTGTCCGCGGTCAGCGTGCCGCTGCTCGCCCCGGAGACCGGACAGGCGCTCGGCACCGTCACCGTGGCGTCCG